>JBJEKG010000326.1:0-5913 GCA_051878535.1 Muribaculaceae bacterium | reverse complement strand
CCCATCTCACAGGCCGCCACATTCGCATTGAGATGTACCCATTCTCTTTCGCCGAATACTGTGCCGCCACCGAGGTCGACACTCGCTCCCTCACCACCAAAGCCGATGCCCTACGCCAAAAAGCGCTCACCGACTATCTCCTCAACGGCGGCTTTCCCGAACTCATCCGCTCCGATCAAAAGCGCCCGTATATCGATACCTTGCTCAACGCAATCGTCAAAAGCGACATCGCCAAGCGCTTCAAAGTGCGCCACGTGGACGTGCTGGCTAAGCTTGCCAACCACCTTATGGACAATTTCTGCCAAGAATTTCGCCCACAAGAATTGGCAGAAACATACGGCGTGTCAGCTCCAACCATCTCCGCCTACTATGACTATTTGAAAGAGGCATTTCTGCTGTTAGGCGTGCACAAATTCTCCTACAAGAGCCGCGAACGCATTCATAATGAGAAAGTTTACGTGGTCGATACAGCCTTCGTTCAGCACCGCGACAACACCTTCTCCACCCAAAACCTCGGTTGGCGCTTGGAGAATATGGTTTACATCGAACTGCTTCGCCGCTACCGGCCACAATACATCGATGTGTTCTATTATCGCTGCAGCCAGTGGAAAGTTGACTTTGTGGTGGCGCGCGGTGGTAAAGTGATTCAGCTACTGCAAGTTAGCTACGATGTGTCAGCCGAAAAGACCCTCAAACGCGAGTTGCGCGGCTTAGTCAACGCCGCCAACAAATTCGATTGCGACGACCTGCTCCTCATCACCGCCGACCAATCCGGCACCCTTGCCGCCGGCGGTCGCACCATCCGCCAGCTCAAAGCTGCCGACTACCTCCTCACCCCGCCGCAAGCATAAAGCGAGCGCGACCTTCGGCCACTATGATGTGGCTGAAGGTGGGCGGAGGGGGAAGTTCCATCTCCTTTAGGGGAGGCTGTAGATGGAGTTGAGGACGGAGGCGAGGCGGAGGCCGGCGCGGAGGAGTTGTTGCTCGATGACGGGGGTCCAGCGGGCGATGTCGTTGTAGGCTACTTTGGCGCCGGGGCGGAAGTAGATGTAGCACTGGGTGGCGATGTCGAAGGTTTCGCGGGCCCAGTCGTCGATGGTGCCGGCGGTGATGGCTTGTTGTTGGGCTACGGTGGCGCGGTCGATTTGCTGTTGCCACTCGGTGTAGCTCCACTTGTGGCCGCTTTCCAGCAAGGATGAATCCCACAGGCTGTGGAGGTTGGTTTCGCGGTCGAAGAACTTGACTTTCACCGAGTTGCCGCCGCGGTCGCTGAGGTGGCCGAGGTGCATGGGCTGGTGCAAATCGCCCATGAGGTGGATGAGAATGCGCAGGGCAAGGAATGCTTGCTCGCGGTCGGTGGTCGGGTTTGACAGCACTGCAATTTGCTGATTGATAGCGGTTACCACGTCGCCGGCGGGGTTGAGCGGGGCGTCGTCGTAGCTTACGCCGGCGTCGACATTTTTATAGTGCCAAGTTTTGGTGTAGGCGTGTTCGGTTTGGTAGGAGGCGTTGTCGAGCCAGTTGGACCAATACACCATCGAGCGGCCGTCGAGGATGGAATCGACGGCGGCGCGGGCCTCGGGGGTGAGGTGTTGCTCGGCGATGTAGGCGGTGACGTCGTGGCCCTTTTGGCTCCATGCGCTGCAACCAAAGACGGTTGCAACACACAGAATGAGGGTTATAAACAGCTTTCTCATAGTTACTTAACGATGACGCGGCGAGCGAAGTCGTCGACCACGGTGATGTACAATCCGGGGGTGAGGTCGAGGGCCACGGAGCCGTTGGCGGCGACTGTGCCGGCCCAAACCACTGTGCCGTCGAGGGCGATGACGCGAGCGTCGACGGTGTCGATTGCCTCAATCATGAGCTGACCGGCGCGGCAGAAGGCGTCCCAGCGGTGGTAGTCGGCCACGTTGTCGGGCACAAGTGAGGAGTAGGGTGTGCCCTCGATGTCGTCGAGCATGAAGCGCTTGCCGGCGGTTTGGCGCAGGCGAATCTTGGCCGGGGCGGCAGCGTTGACGCGGAAGGTGAATTGGTTGTAGGTCGAGGAACTGATGGTGGCGGTGCCTACTGACAGCCATTGGCCGTTGGTGGCATCGTTGCAGTACTCCACTTCGACGGTGGCTTCGGCGTCGGAGCCGTAGAGGGCGGCCCAGAAGGATACGGTGCTGAAGCCGCGCGAGTATTCGTTGGCTAATTCCAACACGCTGCTGTCGGTCTTGCCCATGCGCAGGGCTTGGCTGCCGCCGTGCACCTTGTCGGAGGAGGGCCAGAAGCCGCCGTCGACAATGTTCCACACGTCGGCCGAGCCTTGGTAGGTCTGGGGATTGTAGGAGGCAGCGCCTTCGTTCTCAAAGTCCTCATAGAAAGCGACTTCGGCCACGATGGTGCCGTCGAATTCCACTTGGTCGAACACCAATTCGCCCACGGTGGCCACAAGCGAGGAGGTGAACGTGCCGGGGTTGTCGCCCATCATGCGCAGGTACACGCGGTCAGCTTCCGGGTCGAGCGAGAGCGAGGTGCTCCAGTTGGCCTTGTCGGTGGAAAGCTGGAAGGGCTGCTGCACGGAGAGGGTGATTGGGTCGTAGATGTTGTCGATAAGTACCAGCAGTTCAGCCACTTCCGAGGGCTCGCCCACGGTGGAGGTGAAGCTGAGTTTGCCATCGAAGAGGAATTCGATGTTGGGGATGGGATCCATGGTGGTGACGCTCACCGGCTCCGACACGAGGTGGGCCGAGGCGATGGTGTAGGTGTAGGTGGTCGAGGGTTCGAGGTCTTCGACGTAGTAGGCTTCGTCGGCGGCGCGCACCGAGGTGGGGAATGCGTCGAGCGACACGCCGTTGAGCTGCACGTCGAGGGTGTACTCGCCGTTGGCGTCGGCGTCGCCCACGTTGCTCCACACGGCCATGAAGGAGTGGTCGTCGACCGAGGTGACCGGGCCGGCGGGCAGTGTGGCGATGGCCTTACCGCTCAGTTTTACAGTGGATTTGAGCGAGCCGGAGGCGATGGTGACGGTGCCGGAGTATGAGCCTTCGGCGGTGGGGAGGAAGGTTACTTGCAGGGTGGCGCCGGTGTTGGCGGCTGCGGCCGACAGGGTGGTGGGGGTGGCGGAGAAGCCGATGCCGGAGGTGGTGATGGTGACGTTGTCGGTGAGCGCCACGCCGCGCACGCTGATGGAAGCGGTGCGGGCGATGTTGGTGACGGTGGTGCCGAGGTTGAGGGTGGAGCCGTCGGTCGGCTGCACGATTTCCGGGGTGGCTTCGCCGCCCTCGTACCATGCCACGGTGCTCTTATTGCCCCAGATGTGTTCGGCCAATTCGGGGTGGTCGATGAAGGGGTTGCGGTTGTGCTGCTGGGCATACACAGCCTCGTTGCGGTCGAGCTCTTTCTGGCTCACGGGGTCTTGGCGGTGCCACTTCAGTAGCAGGTTGATGGCCCAGGTGGAGAAGCAGGGGTAGTTGTTGCCGGCCAACATTGGCGAGCTCCACGAGGAGATGCGCGAGTTGTAGGCGGCGGCCATGTAGAAGTAAGAGCGGGCGAAGTCGCCTTTGTACTCATCGTCGGGCTCGAACACGGTGCCGCTGTAGCCGGCGAAGGTGCACGTGCCCAATCGGCCGAGGGCCTTGATCCCGCCGGAAGCGGGCAGGGTGGTGCCGTTGGCGCACTCGCCGTAGGGGTAGTTCGAGCGTTGGCCGTTGACCTTGCCGTCGGTGGGATAGATGTGGAAAGCATCGCTCACCATGGGCGAGGCATCGTCGAACCAGCTCTTGGGGAAGGAGTGCTCGCGGTTGTAGCAGTCGCCCACGGCCGCGTAGGTGCCGCATTGCTCGCTTTGGTAGGTCCACTGTTTGGTGGAGTACATGTCCCAAATTTTGCCGTTGGAGTATGTGTCGGAGGTGCGGTACAGAGTCCATAAACCGTTGTAGCTCACTGTGGTATGCGGTCCAACCACGTCGCAAAGCTCCACCAGCAAACTTTTGCCGCAGAGGCCTTCGCAATCGCTGTAATAGTCGGTGGGCTGAGCGCCTGAGGCCGAGATCGAGCATAACAAGGCGGCCCAAATCATTCCGCCCGCAATGTGTTTGTTCATTTCTTCGATATCAAAATTAAAGGGTAGTCAATCAGTTAGCAACCTCTCGCGTGGGGCGAAAGGGATTGCAAAGATACAAAATAAAATTCAATTGCGCCCCATCTTTGAGCGAATATTTCTGATGGCATAGAGCGGATAGACCAAAATATCTTCGTAGGCGCAGAAATTTTCCAAGGAGGTGCGGACGCCGGTGGCGATATTTTTCAGTTGCATGAACGAGCGCATGCTTTGCATCGAGCCTTTGTTGCCAGATTTCACTTCGATTGGGAAGATGTCGGCGCCGAGTTGCACCACGTAGTCCACTTCGGCATTGCTGCCGGGCTTGTCGCGATGCCAGCAGTAGAGCGGGTGCGGCTCGTAGCACGAGGCCGACTTCACCAGTTCGCCGGCCACGAATGTTTCGGCGATGGCACCGCGGTTAATGACTTGAATATCACCGGGTTTAAGCACTTCGGCTATATCCAAATTCAGCACTCGCTGCAGCATGCCGGTGTCCATCATCACGAAGCGCCGATAGCGCTCGTTGACCTCCGCACCGAGGGGAATGCCGTTGGCGGCGGTGTGTGTCACCGGGTATACGATTCCGGCCAGCACCAAGGTGTCGAGAGCCGCTTTCACTTGCGCTGCGGTGGCATCCTCGGCCACGCGGTTATACACAAACTTTCCCAAGCCTTGCTCGGCAACAGACCGGAATGTGGCATCAATGCGGTAGGCCGGCACCTTCTTGCGGTATTTGGCGAAGTCGTCTTGGAAAGATACCACCAACTCGCTCAGTAGTGTTTGGCACTCCAACAGGTTGCCATCGGCGCAGTACTGAGCCACCACCGCGGGCATGCCGCCTATCACCAAGAACACGCGCAACAAGCGCAGAGCGGCCTGATGCAAGGGCTCGGCCAACGGCCGCTGAGGCGATGCGTTATCAATCATTGCCGCCAACGCTTCATTGCCGGTGGCCCACAAGAACTCCTCGAACGAGAACGGGTAGATGAACACGCTGCGGATGCGCCCCACGCCGTAGGATGGGAGGCTCTCCAAGGCGAACTCCAAGAGCGACCCTGCCGCAATCAGATGCTGCTCGGGGTATTTTTCGTAGAAATAGCGCAATCGATTAATGGCGTTCGGGCAGGCTTGAATCTCGTCGAAGAAGAGCAAGGTCTTGCCGGCCTCGATGGGCACGTGGAGCATGACCGATAGCATCTGACAGATTTCCTGTGGCGAATAGCTGCAATCGAACAGGTAGTGGAGGTCTTTGCGCTCGTTGAAATCCACTTCGGCGAAGTGCTCAAACTGCTCGGCCAAATGATGCACGGCCGAGGTTTTGCCCACTTGGCGCGCCCCGCGCAGCAGCAGTGGCTTGCGGCTTTTCGCCGCCGCCCATGCCGTCAATTCGCTGTCGATTGTCCGTCTGTAATATTTATCCATACCAAACAAATTGAGATTCAGCTGCAAAGATACAAAATTTTATTTAATTGGCATCATAAAATGGGTGGAAATTGATTTTTTTGGCACCGAAGAATGGGCGGAAATTGATTTTTTTGGCACCGAAAGAGGCGAGCAGGAGCTCGGAGCGGGTGCAAAAAGGCTGCGCGCGGGGGGTCTCGGCTTCGGTGAGAGGGCGGCTGAAGCTGCCTGGGCGGGGCGCTGGGGGTGGCTTGTGCAACCGCGCCGCGGTTGGAGATTAGCCTTCGCTGAAGCTCAGAGCCGAGACAAAAAAGCGGGTGGGGTGCGCGGGGGGGCGGGTGGCCGGCTTGGTACCCCGAGGCAAGCCTCCTGTTTTCGTCACTTTTTTGCTGGAATTTTTTTCTCGCTGATATTCAGCTAAT
>JBJEKG010000325.1:0-5920 GCA_051878535.1 Muribaculaceae bacterium | reverse complement strand
GTTTGGCCAACCGCTGATTTGTGGCTCGGTGCTCACCTTTGAGCACGCCGAACACGGTCGCACCTTCGGCTACGACAAGGTAATCATGCTCGCCGGCGGCGTGGGTTATGCCGACCGCAAGGACGCACAGAAAGGTCACCCCAAACCCGGCCAGAAGGTGGTGGTGAGCGGTGGCGACAACTACCGCATCGGTATGGGCGGCGGCGCCGTGTCGTCAGTTGATACCGGTTCGTATGCCAACGCCATTGAGCTGAATGCCGTGCAACGTGCCAACCCCGAAATGCAGAAGCGTGTGTCGAACGTGATTCGTGCCCTTGCCGAATCGCCCGAGAATCCCATCGTGTCGATTCACGACCACGGCGCCGGCGGCCACCTCAATGCTCTGTCGGAATTGGTGGAAGAAACCGGCGGGCACATCGATTTGGACGCTCTGCCCGTGGGCGATCCCACCCTCTCCGCCAAGGAAATCATCGGCAACGAGAGCCAGGAGCGCATGGGCTTTGTAATCAATGCCGAAGACATTCCTTTGGTGCAACGCATCGCCGAGCGCGAACGTGCACCGATGTATATCGTGGGCGAAACCACCGGCGACCACCGCTTCGTGTTTGAATCGGCCGACGGCACCAAGCCCATCGACTTGCAAATGGAGGATATGTTCGGCCGTTCGCCAAAGACCGTGATGGTGGACAAGACCATCAAACGCGAATACCAACAACCGGCCACCGATGCCGCCCAAATTCAGCAGTACTTGGAGAACGTGCTCCAGCTTGAGGCTGTGGCATGTAAGGATTGGCTGACCAACAAGGTCGACCGCTCCGTGACCGGCCGCATCGCCCGCCAGCAGTGTCAGGGCGAACTGCAGTTGCCGTTGAGCGACTGCGGCGTGGTGTCGCTCGACTACCACGGTAAATCCGGTATCGCCACCTCCATCGGCCATGCGCCGCAAGCCGCATTGGCCGACTCCGCCAAAGGCTCCGTGCTGTCTATCGCCGAAGCACTCACCAACATCGTGGGCGCCAACCTGCGCAAGGGGCTGAAGTCGGTGTCGCTCAGCGCCAACTGGATGTGGCCCTGCCGCAACGAGGGCGAGGACGCCAACCTCTACCGCGCGGTGGAGGCTTGCTCCAACTTTGCCTGCGCACTCGGCATCAATATCCCCACCGGCAAGGATTCCCTGTCGATGACTCAAAAATATAGCGACGGCAAGCAAGTGCTCGCCCCCGGCACTGTGATTATCTCCGCAGCCGGCGAGGTGGCCAATGTGCGTCGCACCGTGTCGCCCGTGGCCGTTCGCGCTAAAGATTCCGCGTTCTACTACGTTGACTTCTCCGGCGATGCGCTCCGCTTGGGCGGCTCCGCACTGTGGCAAACTCTCGGTGCCGTCGGTTCCGACGTGCCCACCGTCGCTTCGCCCGAAGGCTTCGCCAACGCGTTCGAGGCTATCCAGCAACTCGTGCGCCAGCGCAAACTGCAAGCCATGCACGACGTGAGCGCCGGCGGTTTGATTACCGCGCTGTTGGAGATGATTTTCTCCAACACCCGTGGCGGTTTGGCCATCAATACCGATGCCTTCTCCGCAGCCGGCGAAACCGACCTCTTGAAGGTGCTCTTCGCCGAGAACCCCGCCGTGGTGATTGAAGTGTCCGCTTCCACTCGCGAAAGCGTTGAGCAACAGCTCCGTGCCGCCGGCGTGAAGTTCTATTATATCGGCACCACCACCGACGAGCGCACCATCATCGTTGATCACCTAAGCCAACAGCTGTCGTTCGACGTCGACGCCCTGCGCCGCGTGTGGTTCAAGCCGTCGTATGTGCTCGACCGCCTGCAGAGCGGCGAGGCATGCGCCGAAGCTCGCTTTGCCAACTTCGACCGCCAGCCGCTGCGTTGGGCCATTGCTCCTCGTTTCAAAGGCTCGCTCAAGGAGTTAGGCCTCACCGACATGCGCAAGTACCGCTCGGGCGTGCGCGCCGCCATCATCCGCGAAAAGGGTGTGAACGGCGACCGCGAAATGGCCTACTCGCTGTTCTTGGCCGGCTTCGACGTGAAGGACGTGCACATGACCGACCTGATGAGCGGCCGCGAAACCCTCGAGGACGTGAACATGATCGTGTTCTGCGGCGGCTTCTCCAACTCCGACGTGCTCGGCTCCGCCAAAGGTTGGGCCGGCGGCTTCCGTTGGAATGAGAACGCTCGCAAGGCGTTGGAAAATTTCTACGCTCGCCCCGACACCCTCAGCTTGGGTATCTGCAACGGTTGCCAGCTGATGGTTGAACTCGGCCTCATCAAGCCCATCGACGAAAATGGCGCCATGCCGCGCATGGAACACAACGTTAGTCACAAGTTTGAATCCACCTTCCTCGGCTTGACTATTCCGAAGAATCCGTCTGTGATGCTCGGCTCGTTAGCCGGCATGCGCCTTGGCATCTGGGTGGCTCACGGCGAAGGTCGCTTCATGTTGCCCGGCGGCGTGAACAAATTCAACGTGGCCGCTCGTTACTCCTACAAGGAATACCCCGGCAACCCGAACGGTTCGGCCGGTGCCGTTGCCGCCATCTGCTCCAACGACGGCCGCCACTTGGCTATGATGCCTCACTTGGAACGCGCCATCTTCCCGTGGCAGTGTGGCTTCTACCCCGCCACGCGCCGCAACGAAGACGTCACCCCGTGGATTGAAGCCTTCATCAACGCTCGCCGCTGGATCGAATCCCGCTAACCCCCTCCGCAGCTCCGGTCTCACGCAGATTTAGCAGATTTAAACGGAGCTTCGACGAAACGTAAGACGTAAACGTAGGACGTATAATTTGATGTCCTACGTTTACGTTTTTTACGTTCTGTGATAGATTTTGGATGAAAAAGTGTCTTTATTGACAAAATATTTTGCTGAATAAGAAAAATTTACTAAATTTACAACCGATTTTAACCCTACATCACTATGTCAAACAAAGATAAATCTAATTTGTATCTCGGCCTGATAGTGTGCGTGATAGCAGTGCTATTTTTCGTGGCCGGCTTCCTTGTGTCGCGACTTCTCAATGGAGGTGACGAACCCGTACTTGATGACAGCTATGTCGCTGAAGCCGATACCGTCTACCTGAGCGCCACGGAGACCATCCGCGTGGAATATCCGGTACAACTCATTCCGGAGGTGCCGCATGCGGAGGCGCAGCAGCCGGTAGCTCAACAGCCGATTGTACAGCAGCCGGTAGCTCAACAGCCGACAGCACCATCTTATCGCGTCACTCCGCGCAACCTCGACCTGCAAGTCACCTACGGCGGCATGAAGTACTACTTCAGCCAAAGCGATTTGGCCAACCTAAGCAGCAGCGAACAAAGCCGCTTCGCCAAACGCGGTTTGGTAATCATCTATGGTGGTTATCAATTTGTGGTAAAGTTGACGGTGGAGCGACATGGCAGCGGATATACGTATGAAGATGCTAACTTCTTCACATGGGATGAGGCTATGAACTGGGTAAACAATATTGGAAATGGCTGGCGCTTACCTTATAAGGACGAAGGCAAAGCCATGGCAGACCAATATAAAGCTGTATGTGATGCTATAAAGGCATTCGGTGGCGATAGCGATCCGGCTTGGTGCTACTGGACCAGTACAGAATACAACGCCTCCGGGGCGTGGTCTTTCAATCTCAACCTTGGCTACGTCTACAACAACAACAAGAGTAACTACGGCTGCGTGCGCGCGGTTCGCGCGATATAACCCCTTTTTTCCACTTTCTTCCTTTTTAGCTTAGCCGCACTTGTGCGGCGTCCGAAGCCGGTGCGCTATGCGGACGGCGTTCGGCTACCGCCTCACCACGACAACCGGCCTCGGACAGCCATCCGGGTATGCCGAGGCAAGCCTCGGCTCTACAAGTGGTTGATAATCAGCGTATTATCCTGTTCTCCTGTGAGGTCCTTCCGCCACCTCCGAAAATATCTGCCAAATCTGCGTGAGCCCCTTCGCCTGGATGGCCATCGTCCCAAACCCGTATGGCCATCGTAAAAAATCGTTGAAATCGTCTTCTCCGATTGCTCTGAAAAAATCTGCTAAATCTGCGTGAGATTTTCAGCGCGGCGGGTGGATGGTGGTTAGGTGGTGGTTTGGGCGTAGAGGGTGGAGGTTTGGGCGGCGATGGTGTCCCAGTTGTAGGGGGAGAGGTCGTAGGTACGGTGCTGGTGTCCGGTGGTGAGTTTCTCGCGGAGTTTGGCGGCGAGGTCGGTGATGTTGCCGGTGTGGAAGAAGTCGGTGGGGGCGAGAGCCGGGATTTGGTTGGCGGGGATGTCGCTGACTACCACGTCGAGGCTGTAACTGAGGGCTTCGAGCAGGGCAATGGGCAGGCCTTCGTGGTAGGATGGCATGGCGAAGAGGCGTGCGTGGCTGAGGCATTGGCGCAAGGGTTCGCCTTTGATGAAGCCGGTGAGGATGACGCCGGCATCGCGTGCTTGTTGCTTGAGGCCTTCGGAATATTGGTCGGGGTGGTCGCTGTCGCCGGCCAACACGAGGTCGTACTGCGCATTGAGGCCTGATGAGGTGTAGGCTTCGATGAGGTCGTGGAATCCTTTCTCTTTGACGAAACGACCCATGGCGAAGATGTATGGGCGGTCGGCGCGTTGGCCGAGGCTGTCGAGATATGAGCGGTCGGTGGCCGGGGTAGGGGTGTTTACACCGTTGAAAATCAGGTCGGTATCGGTGCGGCCGTATTTGGTGGCGATGATGTCGGCGATGACGGTGGAGATGACGATGACGCGGTTGGCGAAACGTGTGCCGAGGCGTTCGCCGGTGCGGAGCACCCATTTGGCGAGCTTGCCCCACTTTTGTCGGTCGTAGTCGGGCCCATGGTTGGTCATGACCACTTTCATGCCTAACAAGCGGGCGAAGGGGGTGAGGATGGCCGGGCCGATGGCGTGGATGTGAAGGATGTCGGGATGGAGCGAGCGTGCTTTGATGATGGCGAGGAAGGTATGGACGATGGCTTCGAGGCTCTTTTTGCGTGGGGCGTACACGTCGATGAGCTTGACGCCGCGATACTCGGTGATGCGATTGTCGTCGGTGATGTAGGGAGTGCGGCGGATGATGGTCACCTCATGGCCGAGCGCCGCAATGCGAGGGTAGAGTTCTTCGCAATGGGTTTCGACCCCACCGAGGATGTTGGGGATGCCGCGAGTGCCGATGACCACAATTTTCATAGTGTTCTTCTAAAACTTTTCGCGCAAGTCGCCTTGAGTCGGGTCTTGGCCCACGTTATACCATTGTTTGTCGAGGCAAGGTTTGAGGCCGCGCAGGGAGCGGATTTTGTTTTTGAGCGCCCACATCAGCGGGTAGCGCAAGTATTTGTGCATCACGGGCGAAGCGGTGCCCACCATCCAGCAATTTTTTGGGCAACGGCGCACCATTTGGCGCACTTTTTCAGCTTGTTCGCTTGTCCAAATTGTCATGAAATCCGCGTCGTGGATGTTGCCCATGGATTCTTTCCAGTATCGTTCTTCCATGCCATTGCAGGGGAACACTTCTCCCCAAGGGTCGATGAAGAAATTGGCTGAGCCGGCTTCGCAAGGGAGCATACGGCGGCCGCCTTCGATATAGTTGATAAGGCCCATATTGAAGAAAGCGCGGAACCACGATTTGGGGTGTTTCTCTTGGAGTTGCCACTCAATCAGTTGCTCGAAATCGGAGCACACGCGGTCGCGGTTAGTGATGACGTTGTCGCTTTTGTGGAAGTAGTAAGAGTTGTGAAAAGCAGCGGTGGCGAACTCCATGCCGAGGGAGCAGGACAGCTGATAGAGCGACAGCATATCGGTTGAATTATTGTTGGAAACAGTGCAGCCGAATCCGATGTCTTTCAGACCCATGTGTTTAAGCGAAAGGAGAGTGCGGAGACCGCGGTCGAAGCCGCCCTCGCGACCACGCAGTTCGTCGTTTTTT
>JBJEKG010000324.1:0-5921 GCA_051878535.1 Muribaculaceae bacterium | reverse complement strand
TGAATGGGCTCACCCATACTTCCTCGGCTCCAAATCCTTCACCATCGAAGCAAATAAGGTGACCGAAATCGGTGTCGTTTCCTGCAAATTCGCCTCGCTGAAAGTGTCTGTTGTGTTCACCGACGCCCTCCGCGCCGAAATGGCCGACGATGTGAAGGTTGAAATCAGCGCCAACGATGAAGGCAAACTCACCTTCACTCCCGCCGAAACCCGCTCGGGCTACTTCGCTGTGCTTGATGGCTCCACAACCCTCACCGCTGTGTTCACCGGCACCGTCAAAGGTTATCGCGAGAACATCATCAAGACCTACACCGACATCGCCGCCGGTCAGCACCGCATCATCACCTTCGACCTCAAGGACAACCCCACCACTCCGCCCGAAGAAACCGGCAACATCGACCCGGGTGAAGGCATCAACGTGGATGTCTCCTTCACCGAAAGCGCCATCAACGGCGGCGTGGACGTGAGCGAAGACAACGAAAGCGGCTCGCGCCCCGGTGACGAAGACTTCGACGAACCCGGCACTGACCCCGATGAACCCGGCACCGACCCCGACGACCCCGGCGAAGAAACCATCACCTTCGTGGCTCAAGAACTCTCTTTCGACACCCCCAACATCCCGGCCGATGGTATGAACGGCGTGGTTGACATCTATGCCACCGACGGCGTGGCTCACCTCATTGTGAACATCGCATCCACCAACGCCGAATTCTTCGGCATCATCAACGATGACTTCGGCATCGCCACCTTCGACCTCGCTTATCCCGGCGACAAAGAAGCTGCCCTCTCCGGTCTCGGCCTCGCCACCGGCAGCGCCGTTATCGACCAAACACACGTGCCTTTCGACATCACCCAATTCATCCCCTTGTTGAAAGGTTACAAAGGCACTCACAACTTCACCATCACCGTCACCGACAACAAAAACCATCAGGTGGCTAAAACATTAACCTTCGTAGTAGAATAACAATGAAACACTCTGTAAAACTTCTTGCGGCCGGTTGCATTGCCGCCGCTGCGCTGAGCGCCTGCTCCAGCGAAGAACCGTTTGAGGTGAAAGGCGAAGGTAAAGTGTTTATCTCCACCACCCTCAATTCGGATGTGAAGGCTCGTTCCCGCGCCACCGTCGAGGAGCTGCGCGAATCCACCAAAATTTGGATTTCCAACTCCACCGGCTTGGTGCGCCACTTCGACACCCCCGCCGACCTCCCCGACGATGGCATCAAGCTCATTGCCGGCACCTACGTGGCCGAGGCTTGGGCCGGCGACTCCGTGCCCGCTTCCTTCGACGACCGCTACTTCAAAGGCCGTCAGGAATTCACCGTGACCCGCGGCAGCAACACCGCCGTCGAAATCACCTGCAAAATCGCCAACTCCGTGGTGAAAGTTGTGTGGGATGAAACCGTGGCCGACGTCCTCTCCGACTACAAGTTGACCGTGGCCAACTCCCAAGGCTCGCTCGAATTTGCCGCCGACGAAACTCGCCTCGGCTACTTCATGCGCAACTCCCACGATGCCAACCTCAACTGCACCGTCGCCGGCACCCTCATCAATGGTCAAGCCTATACCAAAGAGTTCACCATCGACGACATCCAACCTGCCACTCAGTACACCGTGACCGTCCGTTGCCAAGAAACCTCCACTGAAATCGGTGGCGGCTACCTCACCATCGAAGTCGACGAAACCGAAGTGGTAGTGGAAGATGAAATCGTTATCGTGGCCGCTCCTTCAATCGAAGGCTACAACTTCGACATCAACGAAGGCGTGCGTGGCGAACAAGGCACTCTCCCCCGTCGCTCACTGTGGATTAAGACCTCCTCGCAAATGACCGCACTCGAGCTCTCCTGCCCCGCTTTCGACGCATCCCTCGGCATCGGCGGCAACGACTTCGAAATCTTCGGCATGAGCGAAGCAATCAAACAATTGGTCAATGACGGCGGCATCAACTGGGAATACACCTACGACGATGTCCAAGATATGGCTACCCTCAAGCTCAACTTCGAGAAGGCCTTCCTTAACGGCCTCACCAACGGCGAATACCCCATCTCCGTGCGCGTGACCGACGCTAACGGCAAGACTGCTTCGGCCGTGCTCAACGTGGTCATCAGCGACGACCCCGCCACCACTCTACCCATCGACCTGATGGATGTTTACTCCTATCACGCCACCATCACCGCCGTGCTCAACCAAGCCGATGCCGAGACTCCCGTGATGAAGTATCGCAAGTATGGCGAAAGCGCTTGGACTTCAGCCGAAACCACCGTTAGCGGCACCACCATCTCCGCCGTTATCTCCGGTCTTGAAGCCGCCACCAAGTACGAATACACCGTCTCTTCCGGCGACTTCACCTGCTCCACCATCTACTCCTTCACCACTGAAGATGCCAAGCAGCTGCCCAACAATAGCTTCGACTCCTGGGTGAAGAACGATAAGATTCAAGTGCCCGCCGCTTCCCTCGATGACATGTTCTGGGATTCCGGCAACACCGCATCCGCTCCCTTGATGAACGTTAACCCCACTGAACCCTCCACCGACTTCGTCCACAGCGGCACATACTCCGTCCGCCTCAAATCGCAATATGTAGGTTTGGGTATCATGGGCCAATTCGCCGCCGGCAACATCTTCGTAGGCGAATTCATCCGCACCGACGGCATGAACGGCGTAATCGGCTGGGGTCGCGAGTGGACCTCACGTCCCACCAAGCTCCGCGGCTGGGCACGTTACACACCCGCTTCGGTCAACTACACCAACTCCGACTATCCCGCCCTCGGCTCCGGCGACACCGACAAAGGCACCATCTACGTGGCCCTGTTGGACAACTCCGTATCCCAATCCGATAGCGGCAAAACCTACCCCGTGATTATCAAGACCAATAAAGCCAACCGTCAGCTCTTCGACCCCAACGGCTCCAACGTCATCGGCTTCGGCCAAATCATCTGGGACGCTGACTTCAAAGGCGAAGACGGTGGCTTGGCTCCCTTCGAAATCACCATCACCTACAAAGACGGCGTCAACGTCAAGCCCTCCTTCATCTGCGTCACCGCCTCCGCCTCCATCGGCGGCGACTACTTCGTAGGCGGTGAAGGCTCCCTCCTCTACCTCGACGACCTCGAACTCGTCTACGAATAATCCCACCCATCCCCATACCCAAAAAGCGGCGAGCCAACCACTCGCCGCTTTTTTTACACCCGCCGCAGCATACACGTCGGGCTATCGCGCGAATGTCCACAAGTAGGGCCGCGGCTTGCCCCGGCATACACATCGGGCCGCCAAGCCGGCGAATCTCACGCAGATTTAGCAGATTTCTTCGGAGCTCACAGCCCGCCTTGCAAAAAATCACAGTAGGACAGGAGATTTAGCAGTAGAACAGTAAATAAATCATTGATAATCAGGTATCTACAAGTAGAGCCGAGGCTTGCCTCGGCATACAGGACGGGCGACCACGCAAATGCCCATCAGCCATGGTGGCCACCACACCCATGACCACCGGACATGGTGACGCGAGGGGCGGCCCGACGTGTATGCCGCGGCAAGCCTCGGCTCTTGTGGGTGATTGCGTGGCCACATAGTTGGTCTGTGGATATTGGCGTGGTGGCCCGAGGTGTATGCCGAGGCAAGCCGCGGCTCTTGTGGGTGATTGCGTGGCCACATAGTTGGTCTGTGGATATTGGCGTGGCGGCCCGAGGTGTATGCCGCGGCAAGCCTCGTCTCTACCTCTGTGCATTTGTTGGCAGGCCGATGTTTATGATGGTGCGAAGGATGTTTACCATAATTACATTTTATCATAGTTATGATTATAGGCGATTCCCTTGTAATTGATGGAGCGAAGCCAATCCAACAAGGTAATATCACCCAGATTAAAGCCAATTTCAGAAAGGTGGATTTTGAGAGCTTCGGAAAGATTCATTACGTGGATTTCCTTGTCCGGACAAGCAGCGCATCCAACAACGTACTCATCAAACAATTCTCTCACGATGTAGATTCTATCCGAGTTGTCATCCTCCGACATAATTAAATCGTTCGAGAGCGATACTTCATTCTCTTGCTTAAACTGCATGTATTGGAAGAAGTTATATTCTTCGCGGGAGGTGCTGTTAGTCCTCATCTCAGCTAACAGGTGCTTGTCGACATCCCAGAGTTCATTTTCTTGTGTTCCCATTTTTAAAGCGGTTAGATTCATAATTTTTAGTTGTGCAAAGGAAATAATTTTCGTGAAATTATCCAATTATTTTTCAGGAATAATCTAAAAAATATGATTGACAGCGGTTATTTCCTTCTTACACCCGTTTCTAATGTAAATGCAAATATATCAATAGCACCAAATTATCTACTTGGTAAGTGACGAAGGCTTCCTCGTTTTTTAATTTTTCACGGTTAAATTGTTGAGATTCGGAAATATTTTGTAAATTTGCACAGTATTTCAAAGCAAATTTTTTACTGAACTAATCTGTTACGAATATGCAGTCATCTATTATCGTGGATGAAAATAATATTGTCGCTCAAATTGGTAATATAATCAACGAAGCACGTAAACGCGTTTATTCTGCTGTCAATACTGAGATGGTTTTAGCCTATTGGAATATTGGCAGAATAATCGTTGAGGCACAAGGTGGAAATCCTCGAGCCTCTTACGGCGATGAATTGCTATTGACTATTTCACTGCGGCTGACAGCTGAATTTGGGAAGGGCTTTGATGCCTCTAATTTGCGGAATATGAGGTCATTCTTCTTAGCTTTCCAAACTGTGACACACTGTGTCACAATTTGAGTTGGTCGCATTATCGGAAACTTATGCGAGTCACAAATCCCCAAGCAAGGGAGTATTATACTCAAGAAGCATCAAATGGACAGTGGAGTGTACGCCAGCTTGAACGCCAAATTGCTACTCAGTACTACGAAAGATTATTGTCAACTCAAAAACATGAATCCGAGATTAGGCAATTGATTGTAAGCAATCGGCCTGCTAAGCCTGAAACATTCAACCCTCTTAGCTTGGTTCATGACCCTTTTGTCCTTGAATTTGTTGGCGCAAAAGAGGATCCTATTATTAAGGAAAGTCAACTTGAACAAGCGATAATAGATCATATCGAAGAATTCTTGTTGGAACTTGGCAGGGGATTTGCCTTCGTTGGTCGACAAAAGAGAATTGTGATTGATGGTGATACATTTTATCCTGATTTGGTGTTTTACAATGTAATTACTAAAAATTACATACTGATTGACCTCAAAATGGGTAAAGCTGATTATGGTGATGTTGGTCAAATGCAATTGTATGTCAACTATTATAATACGGATGTTAAATTGCCGGAGGACAATCCAACGATTGGCATCATTCTGTGCGCAGAAAAGAACGATGCTGTTATAAGGTACACCTTAGGAAATCGCAATGATATTAACGTCTTTTCCTCAAAGTATAAGCTTGTATTACCTACTGAAGAGGAACTCAAGAAAGAAATAGAAAAAACGCGCGAGACATTCTGCCTTATCAATTCATAGCTTAGGCCATAGCAGATATGGCTATTAGCTATCCATCGGCGAAGGCTCCCTTCTCTACCTCGAACTCGTCTACGAATAATCCCCTCCAACCCATACCCCCGAAAAGCGGCGAGCCAACCACTCGCCGCTTTTTTTTTACACCCGCTGCAGCTTGCTGCGAAAGTATGCCATGACACAATCACGGAACAATGTAAAAAACGGTTGTTAAATTTGTAAAAGGAACTGTGGCAAAAGTAATTTTTGAGTAGGGACGCGGCCTGCCGCGTCCGCACAAGCATCGTGTAATCGCCTGATTATCGACACGTTGTCGCGGACGCGGCAGGCCGCGTCCCTACGTATTTATTTCGATTTTGGACTTTTGACACAGTTTCTATGTTGTCCTGTGGCATTTTGCATGCGGAGCCGCCCGATGTGTATGCCGCGGCAAGC
>JBJEKG010000323.1:0-5931 GCA_051878535.1 Muribaculaceae bacterium | reverse complement strand
GAGAGTGGAATACTCATTAACAGAAACAGGTCGTTCTCTTATGCCTGCCTTGCATCATCTAATAAAATGGGCAGAGTCACACATTGATGAGGTGAATAGAACTCATTAGTGGCCACCCGAAAGCGGCAACACAATCCTTCCATCGTGCGGTGCACTCGCATTAACCGCCCGGCGGCAGAGAGGATTTATCACACAATGCACACTCGCACCGGTAATATGCTGAAAATCAGCTTGTAAGGACTTTTAGCGCTGCTTTTTGGTTGACCTGCGGTTAATATTTGAAAATTTGCGGTGTGTTTGTACACCGTAAATATAATAAGAGTGTAGGGCAGCATCCGAGGACTCCACAAGCATGCCGGATGCAATGAGTCGGTTAGCGGTCGCCGGGGTCGAGCTGGCGCGAGGAGAGGTGGTAGAGTTGGCGGCCGGCGCGGCGGTAGGGTTGGATGACCCACTCGCGGCCGTTGCGGTGGCAGAGGCGCAGGCCGTCGGGGCGGGTGACGGCATCGGGCGGCAGGGTGGTGGTGATGATGTCGCCGCAGCGCAAGATGCTGTCAGTGCTAATACCTTGTGCTTCAGTGGGTAGAACCACGGGCAGGGGCTTGGCAGGGTCAATGTGGTTGCGGAGGGTAAGGTGTAGGTAGCAGTCGTCGGGGTCGAGCACGCCGCGGATACGATTGAGGGCGAGCGCGGGCCATTGGTCGTCGCGGGTGTAGTCTATATACACTACCCCGTCTTTCGAATTGCGATATGCCTGTTCATACCGCTGATATTCGTCGTAGGCTGCGGATTGGGTGTTCCACACGAAGAGGAGCTGAATCAGTGGGATGGCAAGTGCGACTAAGGTGGCTGCCGGCTTGAGGCGTTCGAGCCATGTGTGGCCGAAGCTGATGATGACGATGAAGGCGTAGATTTCGGCGAACCAGCCGCTACGGCCGACGATGCCGGAGGCGAGACTGATGGCCATCGACACCACGGCCGCCACGGCAAACAGGCCGATAGTGGTGGCCAAGTAACGGCGGAGGTGTTGGCGATGCTTGGCGCTTACGGACATGAATAGCAGACCAATAGCCACAAAAGATGCTGCTAAATCACTATGTATCAATAGATTAAATAGTGTATCATCCGGGGGGGTAGCCTCCACGGCGCGCATCCATATTCCGGGCGAGAAAGTCACCACGGCGGTGCCGATGGCGAAGGCCGTGGCCAACAGTTTGTCGGGTCGAGGGCCTCCGGCCCAGAGGTAAACCGCTCCGGCGATGCACAGCGGCAGCGAGGCGGCTTCGTGCATCATGCCGGCAGCGAGGCATACTGCGGCGGCAAGCCAGCGCCATACGGTCTTCTGCGGTGCGTGCCACAACATCCGCACTGCCCACAGGCAGAGGGCAGCGGCGAAAACGTAGTTGAATTGGCAGTCGAACATCCACATCGAATCCCACCACGGCAAGGCGATGGTGAGCAGGACGGTCATCAGGGCGAAGCCGCCGCACAAACGCATCACCTTGGCGGCGCGTGCGGCTTCGGCATACATCAGCGCGGCGAAGAAGGCACACACAGCCGACAGCAGCCACTTGGGCGCCACAAGTAGCGGGGTGAAGCCGATATTGGCCAAGCGGCCGTTGGTGGTGAGCCAGTGCCCTACCCCGTTGGCTATCCAGCCGAGGAGGTTGCGACCGTGGGCCGCGTCGTAGTACACCCAGTCATCGCCGGAGAAGGGCGTGACCAAGCAGATGAAGAAGGTGAGCAAGCCCACGGCCACGATGGTATACGTAGCCCAACGACGAGTTGTTGATGAGTGATTTGTCATTCGAGGAAGCCGTTGCTCGCGAGTACATCTTCATATATAGACGAGAAGTATTCTGCGGCGTCGCGGGTGTAGCGCACGTCGGTGAATACTTGTGCCAACGTTTCCTTGGCGTTCTCGGCGATGAACTTGGCCGATTCGGGCAGGGCTTCAAGCTCGGCATAGTAGCGCTCGATGTCGGCATCGCAGGTGTCGTGGTAGGTCTCGGTGTGGAGTACGGCATCCACCGGCAGACGCCACGAGGGCTTGCCTTCGGCGGCGGGGTAGCCTACGGTGAGGGTAATTACCGGCACCACGCGTTCGGGCAGTTCGAGCACCTCGGTGATGGTGGGCGCATTGTAGGTGGTGGTGCCGAGGTAACATGTGCCGAGGCCGTGCATCTCGGCAATGGTGCACACCTGCTGGGCAAAGATGCACGTGTCAATCATGGCGGCGATGAACGATTGGAAGTTGTCGTAGCCCGGTTGAGCCTTGCGCAAGTGGCACCAGTGCTCAAAGCGGCGGATGTCCACACAGAAAGTGAGCAGCACGTCGCATCCGGTCACTGAAGGCTGGTTGAAGTGCGCCGGGGCCAACTTGGCGCGGAGTTCCGGCGAGCGAGTGGCGATGACGCTGTACCATTGCATGTTGCCGGTGTTGGGCGCGTGTTCTGCTTCGGCAATGATTTGGCGGAGCAGGTCGTCGGAAACGTGTTCACCGGTGTAATTACGCACCGTATATCGGTTGGCGAAGTAATTATTATGTGTCATTTTTATGTAAGTTGGGTGGTTGTTTTTAAAATATGTGCAAAGTTAATGAATTTATTCAATATACGCACCATAAAATGCTGAAAATTATCGTTTTGGAAAACTTTTTGACCTGTGTAAAATTTTAACATCCTCATTATCAACACTTTGCAATTTTTTTTGGAAAACTTTGAAGATTTTTGAAAAAAAGATGATGAAAAATTTGTGCATATCAACTAATAGCTGTAACTTTGCAGACGATTGCGCTCAACGTCTGTTTGTGTCAACCAATTTTTTACAATTTCGCCAATACAATATATAATAAAATAAAGTGGAAAACAAAACCTACACCTTTGAAGAAGCCTTCCAGGCATCGAAAGAATACTTTGGCGGCGACGAGCTCGCGGCCAGAGTGTGGGCAAATAAGTATGCCCTCAAAGATTCCTACGGTCATCTGTTTGAGCTGACCCCGGATGACATGCACCACAGAATCGCAGCGGAAATCGTGCGGATTGAGCAGCGGTATCCCGAACCTATGACCCATGAGGAAATATTTGATTTGCTCAAGGACTTCCGTTACATCGTGCCCCAAGGTAGCCCCATGAGCGGCATCGGCAACAAGTTGCAAGTGGGTTCGCTGTCGAACTGCTTCGTAATCGGTCTCGACGGCAATCCCGATTCCTACGGCGGCGTGATTCGTATCGACGAAGAACAGGTACAGCTGATGAAACGCCGTGGCGGCGTGGGTCACGACCTGTCGCACATCCGCCCCAAAGGCACACCTGTGAAGAACTCCGCCCTGACCTCCACCGGCTTGGTGCCCTTCATGGAACGCTACTCCAACTCCACCCGCGAGGTGGCGCAAGACGGCCGCCGCGGCGCGTTGATGATGACCGTGTCGATTAAGCACCCCGATTCCGAAGCGTTCATCGATGCCAAGATGACCGAAGGCAAGGTGACCGGTGCCAACGTGTCGGTGCGCATCGACGACGACTTCATGCGCGCAGCCGAAGCCGGCACCCTCTACCGCCAGCAGTTCCCCATCGACAGCAATGAGCCGTTCGTGACCAAGGACATCGACGCAGCCGGTCTGTGGGCCAAGATTATCCACAACGCGTGGAAATCGGCCGAACCCGGCGTGCTGTTCTGGGACACCATCACCCGCGAATCCCTGCCCGACTGCTATGCCGACCTCGGCTTCCGCACCATCTCCACCAACCCCTGCGGTGAAATTCCCTTGTGCCCCTACGATAGCTGCCGCCTGTTAGCCATCAACCTGTTCAGCTACGTGCGCAATCCGTTTACTCCGCAGGCCGAGTTCGACTTCGACACCTTCCGCGTGCATGTGGGCAAGGCCCAACGCATCATGGACGACATCATCGACCTCGAGATGGAGAAAATCGAGACCATCCTCAGCAAAATCGATTCCGACCCCGAATTGGAAGAGGTGAAAGAAACCGAACGCCACCTTTGGGCCAAGATTAAAGCCAAGACCGCCAAGGGTCGCCGCACCGGCGTGGGCACCACTGCCGAAGGCGATATGCTGGCTGCTTTGGGCTTCAAATACGGCACACCCGAAGCCACCGAGATGTCGGTGAAAGTGCACCGCGCATTGGCACTGGCCGCCTACAGCTCGTCGGTCGACATGGCCCGCACCCGTGGCGCGTTCGAAATTTTCGATGCCGAACGCGAGAAGAACAATCCTTTCATGCAGCGCCTGGCTGAAGCCGACCCCGAGATGTACGCTCAGATGTGCAAGTATGGCCGTCGCAACATTGCTTGCCTGACGATCGCACCCACCGGCACCACCTCGCTGATGACCCGCACCACCTCCGGCATCGAACCGGTGTTTATGCCCGTGTACAAACGCCGCCGCAAGGTCAACCCCAACGACCCCGACGTGCACATCACTTACACCGACGAAACCGGCGACGCATTCGAGGAATACATCGTTTACCACCCCAAATTCATCGACTGGATGAAGGTTAACGGCATCGAGGTCAAGGACGACTACTCGCAAGAGGAAATCGACGCCCTCGTGGCTCGTTCGCCCTACGCCGGCGCCACCGCCAACGACATCGACTGGCTCGAAAAGGTGCACATGCAAGGCAAGATTCAGAAGTGGGTGGACCACTCCATCTCCGTGACCATCAACTTGCCCAACGACGTGTCGGAAAGTGTTGTAAATCAGCTCTATCTCGAAGCGTGGAAGTCGGGTTGCAAGGGTTGCACCGTTTATCGCGACGGCTCGCGTTCGGGCGTGCTCGTGGCTTTGGAAGAGAAGAAGAAAAAGCAGAGCCCCGCTCCCGCACCGCAGGAAATTCCTCACGTACACAAGCGCCCCATCGAGCTTGAAGCCGACGTGGTTCGCTTCCAAAACAACAAGGAGAAATGGATTGCATTCGTGGGCTTGATGAACGAACGTCCCTACGAAATCTTCACCGGTTTGGCCGATGACGAAGACGGCATCTTCTGCCCGAAATCCGTCACCCGCGGCAAAATCATCAAGACCATCACCCCCGAAGGCGACAAGCGCTACGACTTCCAATTCATCAACAAGCGCGGCTACAAAACCACTATCGAAGGTCTGAGTGATAAGTTCAACCCCGAGTACTGGAACTATGCCAAACTCATCTCCGGCGTGCTGCGCTACGGTATGCCTATCGACCAAGTGCTCAAACTCGTGGGCGGTCTCGAATTGGATTCGCAATCCATCAACACCTGGAAGATGGGTGTGGAACGCGCACTGAAGAAGTACCTGCCCAACGGCACCAAGGCCTCGGGTCAAACTTGCCCCAACTGCGGCCAAGAATCGTTAGTGTACCAAGAAGGATGCCTGATTTGCACCAACTGCGGCACCTCCAAATGCGGATAATCCTCATTTTCAGCCTATAATACGAACGGCGGCCCGATGTGAGCCGCCGTTCGCTATTTACGCCCGCAGGGGAAGACAAATGGCTTCGCTAAAGCTCAGAGCCGTGACAAAAAAGCGGGCGCAATGCAATAGGGGGGGGATTTTTGCGAATTATTTGGTGGATTGGTGGGAAATGTGTATATTTGCGCAAAAATTATTTGTTATGGTTAGAAAGTGGATTATTATGATGGTGCTGTGCCTGGTGGGTAGCGGTGCCTGTTTAGCCGACGAATCGGAGACTCGTCAGGCTCGGTCGGATATTCGTCAGGCGGAGTATTATCTGAAGCAAGCTGATGGTTATCGGCGCGATGCGGAACGGTATCAGCGCGATGCCGACAGCTACGAACGTCAGGAACGTAGCTACCAGCGTCAGAACAACCAGGAGCGTGCGCAGTATTACCACCGCAAGTATGATGAGGCGATGCGGAAGGTGAATGACTACACTCGCCGCGCGGAAGATGCCGAAGACCGCGCCGCCGACTACTTGC
>JBJEKG010000322.1:0-5946 GCA_051878535.1 Muribaculaceae bacterium | reverse complement strand
GTGAATAATCCTCCTTATACATTATAATATAGGGTGCGCTCCCTGCGGAGCGCACCCTTACAATTCTTTCTCAAATGGCACTCAAACCGTTGGCCGAACGCCTCCGTCCAAGCACTCTCAACGACTACATCGGGCAAACGCATCTCGTTGGCCCGGGCGGCATCATCCGCCGCATGATTGAATCGTCGCACGTCGCTTCCTTCATCCTCTGGGGTCCGCCCGGGGTAGGGAAGACCACCTTGGCGCGCATCATCGCCAACGCCACTGAGGCACCATTCCACACCCTGTCGGCAGTGACTTCCGGCGTGAAAGACGTGCGCGAAGTCATCGACCGATGCCGCAAAGAAGGTTCAGGAATGTTTGCCGGCTCACGTCCCATCCTCTTCATCGACGAAATCCACCGCTTCAGCAAAAGCCAGCAGGACAGCCTGTTGGGCGCGGTCGAAGACGGCACCGTCACCCTCATCGGCGCCACAACGGAGAACCCATCTTTTGAAGTCATTCGCCCACTGCTCTCGCGTGCCGCCGTCTATACTCTTAAACCCCTCACCGAGGCCGAGTTGCAGCAGTTGCTCGACCACGCCATCACCACCGACGAGGTGCTTACTCGTCGCACTGTCCAGGTGCAAGAGACCGCCGCACTCTTCCGCTACAGCGGCGGCGATGCCCGCAAGTTGCTCAACATCCTCGACCTGCTCGAGCAGTCGGCCGAAGCCAACCACCCCGTCGTCATCAACGACGAGGTAGTCAGCAAGAGTCTGCAAAGCAATCCGGCGGCCTACGACCGCGACGGCGAGATGCACTACGACATCATCTCCGCCTTCATCAAAAGCATCCGCGGTTCCGACCCTGATGCCGCCGTGTATTGGCTCGCCCGTATGCTCGCCGGCGGCGAAGACCCCGAATTTGTGGCTCGCCGCTTGGTCATTTCAGCCGCCGAAGACATCGGCTTAGCCAACCCCAACGCCTTGCTATTGGCCAACGCCACCTACGATGCCGTAATGAAAATCGGTATGCCGGAGTGCCGCATCCCTCTGTCGGAGTGCACCATCTACCTCGCCACTTCCGCCAAGAGCAACTCCGCCTACCTCGCCATAAACCAAGCAATGGCCGAGGTGGAGCATTCGTGCGACCTGCCCGTGCCCCTGCACCTGCGCAACGCTCCCACCTCGCTGATGAAAAAACTCGGCTATGGTGTGGAATACAAATATTCGCACGACTACCCCGGCCACTTCGTGCGCCAACAGTTTCTTCCCGACAAGCTCGTGGGCCTGCGTCTGTGGGTCGCCGCAGACAATCCTGCCGAAGCCACCATGCAGCAGCGACAGCAACAGCGCTGGGGACAATAATAGATATTTTCTATTCTCTTATTGAAATTTTCAGTTTGTATTTATCAAAGTTATGTATTAACTTTGCAGTGAAAAACAAAATCCTCTAACTCAAAACTAAAAATTTCAATTATGAGAAGTATCACCACTTTCGATCTGCAATACGCACATCGCTTCTACGGCTTCCAAGGCGAAGCTCAATACCTCCACGGTCACACCGGCGTCCTCACCATCGAAGTTGAAGACACCATCAACGAAGGCGTAAACATGGTTTACCCCTGCAACGAAATCCAAAAAGTGGCATGGGACGTGCTCAAAAACTTCGACCACGCTCTCATCCTGCGCCACGATGATCCCCTGCTGCCCGCCATCCTTGAGGTGTACGAAAAACAAGGCATCAAAAACGGCCACCCCCGCAACACCATGAAAGGTGAAGCCTTCCACACCGAACTTGCCCAAGCCTACCCCGACAGCCGCCTCGTGGTCACCAAAGAAACCATGACCGTTGAAGGCATGATCAAAATCGTCTACGACCTGCTCAAAGACAAACTCAACATCGCCAAAATCACCTTCACCAGCGGTGTGAACGCAGCCTCCTGCGAATTCCCCGTCACCGGCACAATCGACCGCTGCCCCCTGTGCGGCATCTCCCTCGACGCCGAAGGCAAGTGCCCCAAATGCGGCTGGCGCAAAAAGTAATACCTCAACAGTTCTATCTCACTCACAAGGCTCGCGGAAGCGAGCCTTTGCTATTTTTCCGGACTTCATACATTTTATAATCGAAAAATATTTTTCAAGTTTTTTAGGAGAAAATTTGGAGTTTTTAATTATTCTTTGTAAATTTGCACACCCACGTCACAAATTATTATTTGACCCATGAATGACATTAGCTTGAAAGAAGGAACCGTGCTACATAGCCCCAAGCGCGACTATGTAGTTGTAAAAGTGCTCGGACGCGGCGGTTTCGGTATTACATATTTAGTTGAGAGTGAAGTACAGATCGACAACATCTTAGTCACCACTCGTTTTGCCGTTAAAGAACACTTTATCGGCACGCTCAGCAGCCGCGAAAGCGATTCGCAGAATGTGGTATCGTCGCAGCCGGTCACCGATGAAGTAGAGCGCTCGATGAAAGCATTCATCGCCGAAGCCAACCGTCTGCAGAAGCTCGGTATCAACCACCCCAATATCGTGCGCGTCAACGAAGTGTTCATGGCCAACAACACGGCCTACTACGTGATGGAATACCTCGAAGGATGCTCATTGGTCGACTACGTAAAGCAGCACAAGCGCCTCACCTGGGATAAAGTCAGCGAACTGTTGCACCCGGTAATCGATGCCGTGGGCGTGCTTCATGCCAACAACGTGGCCCACTACGACATTAAGCCGCAAAACATTATGGTGGTGACTACTAAAGGCAAGGATCGTGCCGTGCTCATCGACTTCGGCTTGGCAAAGCACTACGACGGCAAGGGTAAAGCCACCTCATCGATCGCCGCTGCCGGTTACACTCATGGCTATGCGCCGGTCGAACAGTATGGCGGCATCACCAACTTCCAACCTACTGCCGACGTGTACGCTTTGACCGCCACCATGGTCTTCTGTCTCACCGGTGAAGCCCCTGAACGTGCGCAAGAGCTCGACCTCGAAAAGCTCCGTGCCACATTAACTAAACTCGGCTTGCCTGCTGACGTGTGCACCAAGTTGCTCAAAGGTTTGGAATATCGCATCAGCGACCGCCCTGCCAATGCCGGCAAGCTCGCCTCGCTCCTGTTCGATGACGAACCGGGTGTAACTCAGCGCGCCCTCGGCGATAAAGGCGGCGCCAAGAAGAAAGGCGACACCGCCCAACCCGGTGCCACCGTGGCGGAGATTAAGCCCGGCTCAAAGACCGTTAAACCCAAATCCACCACGCCAGGCAAGCGCCCCAAATGGCTCATCCCGGCAATCGCTGCCGGCGGCGTGGTCATAGTAGCCGTGGCCCTCGTCCTCATTCTGAGCGGACCCGAAGAAGAACCGGAACAGCCGATAGTGGCTGTGGTGGAACAACCTGTTGAACCTCAACCGGTTGAAGTGGTCGATACCCTTCCCCAAGAGGACTCCATTGTGGAAGAAGTCGAGGCAGAAAAGCCCACTCAGCAGACTCAAGAACAGCAGTCGAATCGTCGTCGCAACAACGTGCGTCAGTCAGAACTTACTGCTATGCACAGCCAAGAGCCGCAAACAGTGGAAGTTGAGCGACTTACTCCCGAGCAGATGTATCAAAAAGGTATGCAGCTTTTGAGCAGTCAGCCCAAGGAAGCTGCCTCGTTGTTGCATGATGCCGCCGTGCAAGGCCACACCAAAGCTATGTATCAATATGGTTATTGCCTGGAGAAAGGTAAAGGTGTCACGACCAACGCCTCCGAGGCCTTCGGCTGGTATCGACAAGCCGCCGACAAAGGTTACGCCGATGCTCAATACCGCGTGGCATGGTGTTACCAAAAGGGCAAAGGTATTGGTATCAGCTTGACCAAAGCTGCCGAATACTACCAGCTCGCTGCCGGTCAAGGACACACCGAAGCTCAATATGAAGCCGGTAATTGTTTCTACAATGGTATCGGTGTCAAGAAAGACCACAAGGTCGCTTTCAGATACTTCTCTGATGCCGCTACAAAGGGCAATATCAATGCCATCAACGGTTTGGCTCTCTGCTACGAAGAAGGACATGGCGTGAAGAAAGACCGCAACACCGCCCTCAATTACTATCTGCAGACTGCCAACAAAGGCAACGCCCGAGGTCAATGGAGCGTAGGTCGCTTCTACGAAAAAGGGTGGGGCGGTTTAGAAAAAAATAAGACCATGGCGCTCGATTGGTATCGCAAAGCCGCCGCTCAAGGCATGGCCGAAGCTGTCAACGATATGCACCGCCTCGAACGCGAACTCAACAAATAACCACCTATAATCATCATCACAAATCCGCCATGAATCAACTCATGGCGGATTTGCTAACAACTAAAGTTATGATTGACCAAATTATTGAATATAACCGCCAATTCGTGGCCGAAAAAGGCTACGAAAAGTTTATCACATCAAAATATCCTGACAAGAAAATCGCCATCGTCACCTGCATGGACACGCGATTGGTGGAGCTGTTGCCGGCCGCCTTGGGCCTGAAGAATGGCGACGTGAAAATCATCAAGAACGCCGGTGGCACCATCACCAATCCGTTCGACTCGACTATGCGGTCGCTGTTGGTGGCCATCTACGAGTTGGGCGTGAACGAGGTGATGATTATCGGCCACACCGGTTGCGGCGTGCAGGGCATGGACAGCGGCGAGATGCTCGAATTGATGCGCACTCGCGGCATCTCCGACGAGCACATCAACCTGATGCGCCACTGCGGCATCGACCTCGACTCGTGGCTCCACGGCTTCGACAGCACCTCCGACGCCGTGCTCGAAACCGTCGACCTCGTGAAGAACCACCCCCTAATGCCCGCCGACATCACAGTCCGCGGCTACATCATGGACTCCACCACCGGCGCCCTCCAATCCATCTAAAACTGCAAGTATATTATTGATTGCCAACAAATTATACTGTCCTCCTGCTAAATCTCCTGTTCTCCTGTGAACACTACCGGGTGAGCCATCAACTCCGAAATAATCTGCCAAATCTGCGTGAGGTTTTTTCGGCTCCGTGGTCACTCAAACTCGCCGAGGCCTTGGCGGATGATTTCCGGCGCGGAGGCGTCGGTGAGGTCAACGATTGTCGAGGGGATGGTGGAGCCTTCGCCGGCCATGAGCATGAGGTCGGCGATGTCATCGTAATGCATGGCGATGCTCTCAGGGTTGATTAGTTCGTCCTCATCATTCAAGGCCACCGAGGTTGATAGGATAGGATGCCCCACGGCTTCGCACAGCGCCTGCGCCACCGGTTTGTCGGGCACGCGGATGCCTACACTCTTGCGGCCGCGGAATACTTTCGGCAATTTCGTGGTGCCCTGCAGAATGAAGGTAAACGGCCCCGGTAGGTGCTCTTTCAGAATCTTGAACGTGTGGTTGTCGATGCGCGCGTACTCCGCCGCCTGCGAGATGCCGCTGCACACAATCGACAGCAACTGCTTCTCGGGGTTGATGCCTTTGATGCGGCACAGCCGCTCGATGGCGCGGTTGTTCAGAGCGTCGCAACCGAGCGCGTAGATGGTGTCCGTTGGGTAGATTACGATGCCGCCGTCGGCGATTACCTGCGCCGCGCGGTCGATATGTCGTTGGTCGATTTGCCGACCGTAAAAAGTGAGCTGGTCCATGGATTAGTACAGAGTGAAAGTTATGTTAGTGGCTGAAGCATACTGAGTTAGCAAGCGACGAGTGAGCGCTTCCATCGCTTCTGGGTCGCCGCCGTCGTACATGTTGATGGTCATCAGCAGCCGGGTGGTTTGCTCCGATAGCTTGGTGCGCTCGTTGTCGGAAGTCGGAGTGCCGATGCCGCCCACCTCGTCGCGGATGACCGGCAGGCAGTGGATGTTCAACGCTCCGCGGCCGATAGCCTCGTAGGGTTCGCCCTCGCGACCCACGCCAAGGCGGATGTTGCCCACCACCTTGTCGGCATCAAAACCGCCGATGCTGTGGCCGGTGAG
>JBJEKG010000321.1:0-5971 GCA_051878535.1 Muribaculaceae bacterium | reverse complement strand
TTTACGTTTACGTTTTACGTTAAATCTCCAAAGGTGCATAGCTGAATAGTTACTTCAGAGAGTGGGTTTGTTAAAATTTGTAAAAAGATTGAAAGCCATTAAACCTTTCTTGATTCTGTTTGTCAAAGAGACAGAAGCAAGAAACTAACAACTTTTTCAAGAACTAAAACTGAGATAACAACAGAAACTCAAAATTCCTTTTTTTGATTAGATACAGCGCCCCGACTCGCGAAGAATCGGGGCTTTTGTATGTTTTAGAGCATGCTTTTGAAACATCCTGTACATTATATTACATTTTTAACAAAAAAAGTTTCAAAAAAGCAGTTATTTTTCAAAAAAAACTGCTAACTTTGCGGCAAACTACCTACACCACTAAAACCGATAATTTTCAACCCAATTTTCAATGAAAAAGATTTATACCGTACTTATGCTCTCGGCTGCAGCAACTCTCTCCGTAGCTGCACAGAGCAACTTCAGCGCCGGTGCCAAAGCCATCATGGGAAGCTACAATTCCTACCTTGATAATCCGGCGCAAGCAATCCGTTTGCCCCTTGGCACCCCCTTCACCTTGGAAGAATGTTCGCGCGCGGGCGCTCGCGCCACAGTATTCATCACCGTGGCCGAGGGCTACGGCGAGGCCGACATCGAAGCTCGCGGCTTCGACATCGTGCTCAGCGCTGCCGACGTGGTGGTAGCCACCGGCACAATGGACGACATCGCCGCTTTGGCCGACTGCGACTTCGTGAAATATGTGGAATTCTCCACCGTGGTTGAGCCGCAAATGGACCAAGCACGCAAGCTGTCGAACGTGGACGTGGTGTTGGACGGCACCGGCTCAGGCCTCTCGCGCGCTTACACCGGCGCAGGCGTCATCGCAGCTATGTACGACAACGGCTTCGACCCCAACCATGCCGTGTTCCTCGACTCCAACAAGAAGAGCCGCATCCGCAACCTCTACTACTTCTCCGGTCAGAGCGGCGTGTACTCCACTATCGCCCAAGATAATATGTCAAGCTTCACCACCGACAACTCCGACGACTATCACGGCACTCACGTGATGGGCATCGAAGCCGGCTACTTCAACGGCAAAGGCAACGGCAAAGTGGCGTACATCAACTCCTCGGGCAAGGCAACAGTCAGCACCACCTACAACAACCCCTACTACGGTGTGGCCACCGGCGCCGACATCGTGGCTTGCGCCGGTTACCTCACCAACTCCAACATCCTCAAGGGTATAGCAGCCGTGCGCGACTACGCTCAATCCACAGGCCAACCCGCCGTGGTCAACCTCTCGTTGGGTGTCAACTACGGCTCGCACACTCCCTACAGCTCGTTCAACAAGGTGATTGACCAGTACGGTCAGGATGTAATCATCTGCATCGCTGCCGGCAACGAAGCCGAAGACGGCATCTCCATCGACCGCACCCTCGCCGCCGCCGGCGACAGCTATAAGAGCTTCGTATCAGTGTCGGCAAGCGCCTCCGGTGCCATCGATGTTTGGGCTCACGACACCAACGACTTCACCGTAACCCCATTCCTGTATCAACCCACCTCCAACAAAATCGTGTGGGAATATGAGTTCAGCGCTTCCTCCTCCAGTGAATACTATATGACCACCAGCAACTACACCGGCTCGAACTATTCCCACGACGAGAACTTCGACAAAGCATTCACTTCCAGCTACGTCTTCTGCTCCGCCGCTCGCGAACCCGGCTCCAACCTCTACAACGTGCGTTTAGACGTGCAACTCACTCCCAACAGCTCCACTAATGTGAAAGGCGCCGTATATGTGCTCGGTTTCCGCGTCACCGCCAAGAAGGCCAACCAACGCATCACCTCCGTGTTCCAAACCTCTGACGGTCTCAAATTCCAATCCCTCGGCCGTGCCGGTTATGAAGACGGCGACGGCGAATACTCCATCAACGACATGGCCGGTGCCAACAACCTCATCGTAGTCGGCTCGTGGAACTCTCGCTCGGTATTCCCCATCCTCACCTCCAGCGGCGCCGCCTCTTCGCTCGACTTCGCCCAAGGTGGCGACGGCTACAAGCAAGGCCAAGTCACCGGCTTCTCCTCGTGGGGCACAATGCCCGACGGCCGCAAGATGCCGCACGTGCTCGCTCCCGGTATGGCTATCATCGCCGCCGGCTCCACTCCCTTCTACGAAAAGAACACTTCAAATGCCAATAGCGTATACATCGCTGCAAACCAGAAGTATAACAACCGCCAGAACTACTGGTTCGAAGCCCAAGGCACCTCGATGGCCTGCCCGTTCGTGTCGGGCGTTGTGGCTCTGATGCTTGAAGCCGCTCCCGGCATGAGCGTGGACCAAGCACGCGAATGCCTCACCGCCACCGCCACCACCGATGCCAACACCACCGCCGCCGGCATCCAAGCCGGTGCAGGTAAGGTCGACGCCCTCGCCGCCGTGAAGTATGCCATCTCACACTTCGCCGGTGTGACCGACGTCACCGTCGACGACAACCACTTCATCGTCAACCCCGCCGGCAACAACGTCTGGGACGTATTCGTGCCCGCCACACAAGACGTTACCGTGAACGTGTACAACATCACCGGCCAACAAGTGGCCACCGCCGCAGCCGCCGGCCAAGAAACCACCGTTGACCTCTCAGCCCTCACCCCGGGCGTGTACGTGCTCCACATCAACGGCCAATACAGCCAACGCATCGCAGTGAAGTAATCCACCGCACCACATATCAGCACAACGGCATCCCTCACAATGGGATGCCGTTGTCATCTCCCCCCGCCCACAGGTAGCCGAGGCTTGCCTCGGCATACCCGGATGGTCCCACCAACAATGCCGCCAACCAACCGCCCACAGGCTTGCCTCGGCAGACCCGGATGGTCCCACCGCAGGTCTATAATTAGAATTTCCAACTGTGTCGTCCGTCCTGTATGCCGAGGCAAGCCTCGGCTCTACTTGTAATCGCTTGAATATTAGAATATTATATCCTGTTCTCCTGTTGAATTTCCTGTCCGCCTGTGAATCTTTTCGCCCACATTCGGCCGCGCCGGACTTTTGACACAGTTTCTCATTTACATTTTTATCAACCGGGGGTTACATTGATTCGTAAATCAGTCGGTGGTGGAGGTGTGGCGGAATTGCATGGCCTCGGCGGTGGCCACGGGCAGGGCAAAGTAGGTGCAGACGGCGCGAGTGCACACCTCGCCGGCAGAGTTGGCCAAAGTAGCTTCGAGGGTGATGATGTTGCGACGCTGCGCAGTGATTCGCCCACGGATGGTAATGATGGGTTCGGTGGTGGAGATGGGGCGCAGGTAGTGGGTCTCCATCCGCGAGGTAACGCCTGCGGTTTGCACCTTATGAGCCACCGTCCAGCCGCAGATTTCGTCGAGCAGAAGCGCTTGGACGCCGCCGTGGAGCGTGTCTATCCAGCCTTGGAAGTCGGGCGTGGGCTTCCAAGTGCTGACGATGTCGTCGCCGTCTTCAAAAAACTCGAGGTGGAAGCCGAATGGGTGAGTGGGGCAGCACCCGATGCAACGGTATCCGGGAGCATCGACCCATGGGTTGGTAATTTTTTTCATAGCCGAGGAGGATAAATTGAAGGCCGCTTTACAAAATGCGGCCTTCAATTAGTGTATGAGATTGAACGTTATTTTACAACAGTCGGCGTCACGGTTTTGATAGTGTCGGATGTGTAGCCGTAGCCGTAGGAGTGCGTGCCGCCGGTGTTGTAGTGGCCGTACTTACGATAGTTGTAGCGGCCGGTCGACATGTTCACGCCGTTAAGCACGATGTATGCTTCGGGCAGACGATTGAGGCGAACGGCTTCGTGGAGGGTCTTCAGCGCGTTCTTCGAAGAGTACGAAGCGCGAGCCACGTAGAGCTGTACATCGGAGTAAGGTACCACCAAGAACGAGTCGGAGATCAGGCCGATGGGCGCGGTGTCGAGGATGACCACATCGAACTTGGCACGCATTTGGTCCATCATTTCCTTCATGTTGTCCGACAGCAGAAGCTCGTTGGGGTTAGGCGGCACCGGTCCGGCAGGCATCACATACAGGTTGGGCGACTCTTTACTTTGGTAAATCACGTCCTCGAGGTCGTGAGTTTGACCCGAGAGGAAGGTAGTTGCACCTTTGTGGTTATCGAAGCCGAAGGTGTGAGCCAGCATCGGCCGGCGGATGTCCATACCAACCACGAGCACGCGCTTATTGGCTAAGGCGTAGGTCACGGCCAAGTTGGATGCCACGAAGGTTTTGCCTTCGCCGGAGATGGATGAGGTGACGAGAATCACCTTCTTGGTGGCGCCGTTTTTGGTAAAGCGAATGTTGTTGCGCAACAGACGGAACAACTCGGCAATTGAAGTGGAGACATCTTCGCCCACCACGATAGCGCGGTTTTCCTTGTTGTGGTCAAGACATATTTCGCAAATCACGGGCACTTGGGTGAGGCGTTGCAGCTCTTCCTGATCCTTGAAGGTGGGGAAGAAGAAGCGGCGCACGAATATCCACGCTGCGGGCAAGCCGAGGCCGAGCAACAGTGCGATGAAGTAGTTGATCGCTTTGCGCGGGCTGATGGGAGCGCTATTCACCACCGGGTTGTCGATCAAGCGAGCCGTAGGAGTGGCCAAGGTCTTTTGCAGAGCGATTTCCTCGCGCTTCTGCAGCAGGAAGGTGTAGATGTTGACCTTAACTTGTTGTTCGCGGAAGATTTCTTGCAGGCCCTTATCGATGGGAGCTACGCTCGAGAGCTGTGCAGTGGAGCGGCTTTCAATCGATGCGATAGAGCGGCGACGAGCTTCGAGGCTTTGGCGCACGGCACCTATGTTTTGCAAGATGCGAGCTTTATCGCGGGTGAGCTCTTCTTGAAGCTGAGCCACCAAGGGGTTGTCGGGAGTAGAGGTTTCGAGCATACGGTTGAGCTGGTTCACGCGCTTGTTGTATGCTTCGATGATGGATGTGAGCGCAGATTCTGAGGTGACCGAAGGCACGTTGGTGTACACGTCGGCTTGGCGAATGATTGATTCGATGGTCGCCATCATCTGCAGCTCGGCCTCGATTTGCGCCAACTGGGTTTCAGTGGTGGTTTGAGTGGCGATGTTGGTCGACACCTGTTGGTCGAAGTTGGCAATGTTGTGCGCTTGGCGGTAGTCTTGCAGACGTTGCTCCACGTCGCGCAACTCGTCGTTAATCATCACCAAACGGTCGAGAATGAACGCTTCGGTTTGCACAGCCGAACGGTTCTTGTCCTCAATAATCTGACGGTTGTAGAAGTCGACAAGTGTATTAATTACATCAACACCTTGCTGGGGTGTGGTTGTATTGTAGGCGATGCGCACGATGGTGGGCGCCTTCTCGGCGAATTGGATGTCGAGCCCGCCGGAAAGCATGCCGGCCACATCGCGAGGATTGCGGATGATGATTTTTTCGGTACCGACCAACTCGGGTACTTGCGATTCGCGAGCGAGGGTGAGAGTGCCGTGCGAAAGTTCGATGTCCAATGGCAGGGTGGCATCGTTGAAGGAGCGTTCTTCATTCACACCTTGGAATGCTGTGGATATTTCGATGTCGAATTTTTCAGCCTCGGAGCCATTCTCAATTGTTACGGTGATGGGCGATGACAGCACCGACAGCGAGATGGAATCGAGCTTAGCCGACACAGCGTATTGCTCGTAGATAGGTTGGTCGCGGAATGTGCCTACCTTCCAATAAGAGTAGGCCATGCCCAACGAGTTGACAATTTCGATTACATTGTTGCGCGACTTGAGCACTTCCAACTCGGTTTCGTCGATATAGCTCTTCATAGCAATGAGCGGCGAGTTGGGGTCGAGCGAGAACGCGTCTTTGGATTGAGAGTCGGAATTATTCAGATAGATTGAGGCATTGACTTGATACACCGGCACCAAAGTGGAGATGTAGAAGTACGCGGCTACAAGGCACACAATCACTGAAGCGATAACCCATCGCCAGTGGGAGGCATAGTCAAGCA
>JBJEKG010000320.1:0-6087 GCA_051878535.1 Muribaculaceae bacterium | reverse complement strand
GGTAAAGTCGTCGAAGGTTGGCTGTTCGCGCCAGCCGGTGATATGTTTCTTCAGCGCGTTGAACTTTTGGAAGGTGGCTCGTGTCCATTGGTTGGTGACGGAGCGTTCGGTGATGAATTCTTTGTAGTAATCCCAGAACTGCGGGGTGCGCTCCGGCGCTGCTTTAACTGCTCCGGTGTGCTGTCGTCCGAACTCGCGCGCAAATTCAGCCTTCAGTCCCTCGATGCCGGTGGGGGTATTGTTGAGTAGGGCATCCTTGTCTATCGCGGCGAAATGGGCTGTTATTCGCGCCAGAGCGGCATTTATCTCTTGACCTGTAATGCCGGCGGCGTTGGCTGTGCCTTTGCGGGCCTGCTGTTTGTCGGCATCCCATTTGCTCGGGATGACCTTGTAGCCGGTGGATGTGAGGTAGCGAGCGCCCTTGATGATGATGCTCACTCGGATGGGCGCATCTCCTTTGCGGTCGGTGCGCTTGTCGATGTAGTATTTTACTGCCATGTGCGTAAAGTGTTTGAAATTCACCCACGAAGTTACGCACATTTTTTGTAATAACCAAATATAATCTAATAAAATATATTATAAATAGATATTGAAAATCAGCGAATTAGTTTCAATCTTGCTAATAAAATATCATTAGTAAATGTATATTTGTAGAACCTGTCTTTCCGCAAGCAGAGCAAGCCACAACAGCTTGCTCTGTTTTACTTTTTGCATAAATCCAACCACACGAAAGCGGGTCAATGTAAACATCCGGTTGAACTGTTAAAACTAATGCGGTGTGTTTATAAAGTATGTCAAAAGTCTGGTCTGTGAAGCACCGCGTGCAAAGGGTTCACAGGAGGACAGGAGATTTAGCAGGAGGACAGGAGTTATATTACTGATATTCAATCCATAACATCCTGTTCTCCGGTTACGCCGGCCGGGGCGGTCAGGCTTGGATTTCGAGCTGGGCCATTTCGTCGTAGGCGGCCCAGGTGGGGTCGTTCTCCGCGGTGATTTGCAGCGGGAGGGTGGGCAAATCGGCCAGCGCTTGGTTGAGTTTCTTCTGGAAGATGTGGGTGGAGAGAGTGTAGAACACCCAGGTGCGTTCACCGGCTCCGGTGAAGATGCCGGTGATGACGGCCACGGGGTCGGCGGCCAGTGCGTCGGCCAGTGCGTCGGTGGCTTGTCCCATAAGTTCGGCATCGTGGTCGTTGGGCATGGCAGCGTTGACAGCATCGGAATATACCCAAGATATTTCGATGCGGATTGAGAAGCGTGGGTTGGAGCGGAATGCTTGGATGTCGCGTCGACCGGACACCATAATGAGACGTCCGTCGTCGCTTTCAGCCGGAGCGGTCCACCAGTCGTTGGATTCAGCCATATATAATAATGTGTAAAAAAAGAAGAGAGAGCCGCCGGGGGCGGGGTATAAGCCGGGTTATGTGGCGTGGGCAGTATCGCCGAAGCGACACGCCCGCCGCCGTTCGTCATTTATCTGCGCAGTCTACCCCCCGACAATGGGCGAGCAACCCTTCAATGCCGGTATACTTGACCTTGCAACCCAAAAGGAGTGCGGCACGCCATATCGCTGTGGCGTCCGGTGGGCTCTTACCCCGCCTTTTCACCCTTGCCGCTGTGGCGGCGGTTGTTTTCTGTCACTCTACTCTGACGTTTCCGCCGGCTCCCCGAGGGGAGTTTGGTGCTCTGTGTTGCCCGGACTTTCCTCCCACCGCTCACTGTGTCGGTGGGCGACGAACTCCTCGCCCCGGAGGCTCAATCTTCAGTAAGTCAATGTGCTCGAGTGTGGTTAGCAGTAGCCGCGCACGATGCCGCGGCGCGAGTTGCGGATGAAGTCGATGATGATGTCGCGTTCGGGGGTTTGCGGCACGGATTCTTCGATACGTCGCACAGCGTCGCTCACGTTGAGGTTGTGCTGGTAGATGTAGCGGTACACGTCCTGGATTGCGGCGATGGTTTCGTTGGAGAAGCCATGCCGACGCAGTCCGATGGAGTTGATGCCGGTATATGCCACCGGTTCGCGGGCGGCTTTGACGTAAGGGGGCACGTCCTTGCCGATTCGGCAGCCGCCTTGCACCATCACGTGGGTGCCGATGTGGCAGAACTGATGCACGAGGGTGCCGCCGCCGATGACGGCGAAGTCGTCCACCTGCACTTCGCCTGCGAGCTGGGTAGCGTTCGACATGATGACGTTGTTGCCCACCACGGCATCGTGGGCCACGTGGCAGTAGGCCATGATGAGGCAGTTGTTGCCCACGACGGTCTTACCGGCGGCGTCGGTGCCGCGGTTGATGGTGACACACTCGCGCAGAGTGGTATTGTCGCCCACGATGGCGAGGGTTTCTTCGCCGTGGAACTTGAGGTCTTGCGGGATGGCGCTCACTACCGCATTGGGAAAGATGCGGCAGTTGCGACCTATGCGAGCACCCCACATAATCACCGCACCCGACATGATGTGGGTGCCTTCGCCTATCTCCACGTTATCACCGATGGTCACAAACGGGTCGATGATAACGCCTTCAGCGATTTTAGCGTTGGGGTGGATTGATGCTAAGGGTTGAGTCATGTGTATATATTACTTGTTTTTGATTATCTGTGCCATAAATTCACACTCGCACACGATTTTCTCGCCCACGAATGCGCGGCCTTTCATCACAGCGCATCCGCGGCGCATTTCGGTGAGGAACGACACGTGGAAGATGAGTGTGTCGCCCGGAACGACCTTCTGACGGAACTTCACGTTGTCAATCTTCATGAAGTAGGTGGAGTAGCGCTCGGCCTCTTCCACAGTGCCGAGCACCAGCAGGCCACCGGTTTGCGCCATAGCTTCAATCAGAAGCACACCGGGCATCACGGGCTCTTGCGGGAAGTGGCCTTGGAAGAACGGCTCGTTGGTGGTGACGTTCTTCACGCCCACGATGTATTGCGGAGCCACTTCGATGATTTTGTCCACCAGCAGGAAGGGGTAGCGGTGGGGCAACTTGGTGCGGATGACGTTGTTGTCCATAATCGGCTCCTTGTTGGGGTCGTACACCGGGCATTGGATGTCCTGACGCTTGATGTCGCGACGGATGTCCTTGGCCATGGCCGTGTTGATGCCGTGGCCGGGCTTGGTAGCGATGATTTTGCCCTTGAGGGGACGGCCGATCAGAGCGATGTCGCCGATGACATCGAGCAGCTTGTGGCGAGCGGGCTCGTTTTCAAACTGCAGCGGGTCGGGGTTGATGTAGCCGTAGGTGTCGAGAGTGGGACATTCCACGCCGCACAAGTCGGCAATGGCTTGCAGTTGCTCTTGGGCGATGGGGCTGTCGTAGATGACGATAGCGTTGTCCAAGTCGCCACCCTTGATGAGGCCGGCTTGGAGCAGCGGTTGAATCTCGCGCACGAATACAAAGGTACGCGCGGGCGCGATTTCCTTAGCGAACTCGGCCACGTGCTCCATCGAAGCGTACTGGTTGGCCAGCACTGGCGAGTGGAAGTTCACCTTCACTTCCACGGAGAACTCGTCGTCGGGGAGGATGATGATCTTCGAGCCGGATTCTTCGTCCACCACCTCGAGTTTGTGCTTCACCACATAGAACTCGCGCTCGGCCTTGAGCTCCACGATGCCGGCGGCTTCGATGGCTTCGACAAAGGGGCTCGCGCTGCCGTTGATAATGGGCAGCTCGGGTCCATTGACCTTAATCAAGCAGTTGTCCACGCCTAAGGAGTAGAGCGCAGCCAGAGCGTGCTCGATAGTGCTCACTTTCACCTCACCGCGAGCCAAAACGGTGCCGCGGTTGGTGGCTACGACGTTCTCGGCGAGACAGTCCAAAACGGGCTTGCCTTCGAGGTCTACGCGTTGGATTTTGTAACCATGGTTTTCGGGAGCAGGGCAGAACTCGGCGGTGATTTGACAGCCCGAGTGAAGGCCTTTACCGGCGAGGGTGAAAGAGCCGGCGAGAGTTGTTTGTTTCATATCGTGAGGTTGTTTTATTATTGCGGATTATTGATTACTTTTTCGATTGCAGCCACGCGCGCAAAGAGGTCGGCGAGGCGCTTGGTGTATACTACCTGACGGGCGAAGTCGCGCTCGGGCACGGCCGGCGAACCGAGCACACGGGCATTGGCCGCCACGCTGTTGGGCACACCCGATTGCGCGCCAAACTTGGAGCCGTCGCCCACGGTGATGTGTCCGGCGAAGCCCACCTGACCGCCCACCATGCAGTTAGCACCGATGTGGGTGCTGCCTGCGATGCCCACTTGCGCAGCCATCACAGTGTTGCGGCCTACAGTGACATTGTGACCCGCTTGGATGAGGTTATCGAGCTTCGCACCTTGCTCGATAACCGTAGCCCCCATAGTAGCACGGTCGATGGTGGTGTTCGCGCCGATTTCCACGTCGTCGTGAATCTCCACGATGCCGATTTGCGGAATCTTGCTGTAGGAGCCGTCGGCCGTCGGAGCAAAGCCGAAGCCGTCGGCGCCGATGACAGCGCCGGCATGGATGATGCAGCGAGCACCGATGCGGCAGCCGTGGTAGATGCGTGCACCGGGATACACCACAGTGTTGTCGCCGAGGGTTACACCCGGACCCACGTAGGCCTGCGGGTACACCTTCACCCCGCGGCCGATGCGGCAGCCGGTGCCGATGTAAGCAAACGCGCCCACGTAAGCGTCGGCGGGCAGCTCCACGTCTTCAGCCACGAACGATGGCTGCTCCACCCCTTGCAGCTGCGGAGCCATCGCCTGCTGAGCGAACTGCAGCAGCTGCGCCAAGGTGGCGTAAGGGTCGTCCACGCGGATGAGCGTGGCGCTCACCGGTTGTTCCAATTCAAGAGTGCGAGCCACCAGCACGATTGAAGCGCGGGTGGAGTAGAGGTAGTGATTATATTTGGGGTTGGCCAAAAATGTGATTGAGCCTTCCGATGCCTCCTCAATCTTGGCGAAGCTGCTGACAACCGCTTGCGGGTTGCCCTCGATTGTGCCGCCAATTAAGGAGGCTATTTGTTGGGCTGAAAATTCCATTCTTACGTATATTCTGATTTATCTTTGCAAATTTCGTAAAAAAATTTCATATACGAGCAATTTTCACCCAAAAAAGTGCTCGGATATTGCATAAATGTTAAATTTTCGCCCAAAAATGACAATTCCTTGCCCATTTTCACCAACAATATGCCCACCGCAGATGCCCACAGGTAGCCGAGGCTTGACGCGGCATACACCTCGGGCGACTGTATTGTCAACTGATTGAATTCTTTGCTGTGACTTCTACACTCCAAGGACAATTGCAGGGTCGATGCTCAATTCTGTGGAGATTCTGCGACCGACTTGCAGGGTCGGTTCTGCCCTTCCCGAAAGGAAATCGCAGATTCGGGAAGGACTGACACCGATTTTTTTAGCTAAAGACGCTTGCGAAAGCCCCATCTCGTACATTCTCAGCTTGATATCGTCGATAAGTGATGGTTCTTCGATGGGATAATGCACATCCTCGTATTCCTGCACTAAGGTAGAGAGCAGGTACAACTCGATGCTGTTGGGGTCATCATCCGGCGTGTCATCATTCACTAACGGAAGCAACTGATCAATGCGGTCCATTGCCCAGTTATACTGAGTTTCATTCTCAATCTTTGTTTTTACAGTTTCCATAATCCTACGAATTAAACCTGTGAAGCGTCTTTTATTCTATCATATTCAGCATGAGTGCCTACAAATCTGATATACACAAACTCATGCTTAAATTGTATAACAACAATCAAGCGAAAATCGTTACCTTTTATATTGAAAACGTAATGTTGATTACCCACGCTATCCACAGAGTTAAACGTGTCCTTAACATCCGAAAAACACGTCCAATGGCTCTTGCGAGTCTTTGAATACCATTCATCCAAGGCGATTTTAGCTTGTGGGTGCTTGGTGTAGTAATCAACAAGCGTTTTTTTAGCGACTATATTCATAACAACATGTTTGGATTCCAAAATTACGAATAATATTTTGAAATCCAAAGCATATTGCTGCAGATTTAGTTATTTTTAACTTTTAAGACCTTATCCGTAACTATTCAGCTATCAAGTGGGCGCAATGATGCGGGTGTGCTATTGTTCACAC
>JBJEKG010000319.1:0-6119 GCA_051878535.1 Muribaculaceae bacterium | reverse complement strand
CCTCGGGTCGCGCTCAGCTCGTAATCGGCACGCGTCGCGAGCACGCGGCCGTGTTGATGGCCTCCGCCGACAATGCCACCGACTTTTTTATCTGCAAGCCGATTCGCCTCAAAGCCGGCATAACGCGCATCGATGTGCAACTGCCCGAGGGCGCTAAGCGCGCCGAATGTTCGGTGGCTTTCGTGGATGACTTGGAATCGTATGTGGCCGAATACACAGTCACTCGTCCCGACGAGGCTCAATTTACCATCGACATCGAATCGTGGCGCGACAATGCCTCGGCCGGCGAACCCTGCCAATGGCGCATCCATCTGCGCCGAGCCGACGGCGCGCCCGTCGATGCCGCTATGGTGGCTACACTCTACAATCGCGCGCTTGATCTTTTAGGCGGTGGCCAACCCCGATTCCTCAGTCCGTATGCCTTTGATTACAAAAAGGATTTGCTTCGCAACACCACTTTCATCAGGTCGAATTCCATCGCCCTTTATATAAACGAGAACTATCCGCAGGATGGCTATGCCTATAGTCATAGCATCAATAGGCTCAACTATCTCTACAGCTACTCTCTTTCATACGAAACTTACACCTACGGTGTGGCCTACGGCGTAGCGCGCCGCAATGATGTGTTTATGGCCGGACCGGTCAGAAGCCTCAATGAGTGTATGCTTCGTGAAGATGTTGCGTCTGACGATGCTGTGGAAGAGGAAGCAGCTGTAGAACATAAAGTTACTACCCATCCACTCGAATCTGAACCCGAAGCTTTGCCCGAACCGGCTGGCGATGTAACCTACCGCAAGGGCGACGTGCTCCAAGCGCTTTGGTTGCCCGACCTCACCACCAATGCCGACGGTTCGGTCACCATCGACTTCAACCTGCCCAACGCCAACGGCCAGTGGGCATTCGTCCTCTCCGCTTGGACCACCGACCTCCACACCAATGGCTTGCGCCAAGTGGTCACCACCTCCAAGCCGCTGATGGTGCAGCCCGCGCTGCCGCGCTTCCTGCGCCACGGCGACCATGCCACTCTCTGCGCCACCGTCTACAACACCTCCGACCAACCGCTCGAAGCCACTGCCATCATCGAGGTATACAACCCTTTTAACGATTCGATTATCGCCACCTCCAAGCAGGTGCTCCGCCTTGCCGCCAACGGCTCGGCACTCACCTCCGTCGACGTGGTCATGACCACCGACCTGCGTTCCATCGGCGTCCGCGTCAAAGCCACCACCGACCACTTCTCCGACGGCGAAGTCAACCTCCTGCCCGTGCTCGAAGCCACAAGCACAGTCATCGAAAGCAACACGTTCTATCTCAACGCCGAGCGTCCCACATTCGAAATGCAGCTCCCCGACAACCTCGGCGAGAATACAACCCTGCAGTACTGTCAGAACCCCATCTGGGAAGTGGTGAAGGCTTTGCCGCGCCTCTATTCCGATGATTTGCGCACCTCCACCGGCGCCTCCGCAGCCCTGTTCGGCGCAGCCGTGTCGCAAGGCATCGCGCAGCAGCATCCCGAAGTGCTGGAAGGCATCGACCTGTGGATGGCGCAGGGTGGCGACGCGCTCCGTTCCGCTTTATTTAAGAATGATGAACTGAAAGTGGCCGCGCTCAACCAAACTCCGTGGATGGCCTTTGCCGCTTCGCAAACCGAGCGCATGCAGAGCATCGCTCTCACCCTCGACCCCGTGCAATCCTCGTTACTCTTTGATGATGCCATCGAACGCCTTCAAGCGTTGCAAAACCCCGACGGCGGCTTCCGCTGGATTGATTGCTACGAGAAATCCTCGCGTTGGGCCACCGCCACTGTGCTCAAACACCTCGGCATGGCCAACTCCTGCCAACTCCTGCCTAATGACAACCGCCTGAATCAAATCATTGACAACGCGCTGGCTTACCTCGACCGCAATACCCAAGGCTTCGAAATCGAATACGCACTGGTTTACGCGCTCTTTCCCGGCCGCAAACCTTCCACTTTGGCCGGGCAGCAAGCCATCGGCAATGCCATCGAGTTCATTCTCAAGCATCAGCAAGACCTCACCACCTCCTCGCGTGCTGTGGCCGCTTTGGTGCTCGCTGCCAATGGCCGTTACGCTTCCGCCAAAGAACTGCTCCGCTCTCTGCGCCAATTCCAAATCAAGAGCCCGTTGGCCGGCATCTCCTATCCTTCGGTCGACAACATTGATTCATACGCCCACATCCTGATGGCCTTCGCCAAGATTGATCCCGACCGGGCCGAACTCGATGCCATGCGCCAGTGGCTCGTGCTCCGTGCGCAAGTCACAGACGACCTCGGCTCGTGGAATCCCACCTACCTCATCTACGCCATCCTCGGCAGCGGTTCCAAGTGGACCACCTTGCCCGCCGACGCATCCGTTATCACCATCAACGGCGAGACTATCACACCCGACAGCTTCGAGCAACTCACCGGCAACATCGTTTACCGTGTGCCTGCGTCGGCCTCCGGCTCCACCCTGCGCATCAACCGCCCGGCCGATACCTCCGTGTCATACGGCGGCGTCACCACCATCTCCACTCGTCCCACTGCTGAAGTGGAAGCGCACGCTCTGCCCGAGTTGTCAATCAGCAAACGCATCCTCGCGCAGCGCGACGGTCAGTGGGTGGAAACCACCGACCTCATCGCCGGCGAGCAAGTGCGCGTGGACCTCATCGTCACCTCCGCCCGCGATTTGGAATATGTCACCATCGACGACCAACGCGCTGCCTGTCTCCAACCGCTGCCATCCGAGCAACTGCCGCGCACTCTGTGGGAATCCGGCGCCCTCTTCTACCGCGAGAACAACGATGAATGCACACGCCTGTTCGTGCTCTACATGCCCCGTGGCTCGTACCACTTCCAGTACACTATGACCGTGACCACCGCCGGCTCATTCGCCTCCGGCCTCGCCACCATCCAGAGCCAACTTGCCCCCGCCATCACCGCCCACTCTGCCGCCACCTCCCTCTCCGCAAAATAGTCACTCGAGCCGGCGGAGCCTTTTTGCACAAGCTCTGAGCACCTGCTCGGCCAGCGCCGGGGTGTCACTTTTGACACCCCGGCGCGTGACATTGTGGCACTTTACCCCGCGCCCGTGGCACTTGGCACTGATTTTGCTTTCTTTTGGTCAGAAAAACAAAATAAACAATCTAAAAACCTGATTTTATAATATACCGTTATGAAATTCAAACCATTAGCCGACCGGGTTATCATCAACCCCACCGCTGCCGAAGAAGTCACCGCTTCGGGCATCATCATCCCTGACTCTGCCAAAGAAAAACCCCTGCGTGGCACCATCATCGCTGTGGGCAACGGCACCAAAGACGAAGAAATGATTCTCAAAGAAGGCGACCAAGTGCTCTACGGTAAATACGCCGGCACCGAACTCGACCTCGATGGCCAAAAAGTACTCATTATGCGCCAAAGCGAAGTACTCGCCGTTATCGAACTCTAAACTAACCTTTTAAACTGTCTACAACTATGGCTAAAGAAATAAAATTTACCACCGACGCTCGCGCCGAACTCAAAAAAGGCGTTGACGCTCTGGCCGACGCCGTCAAAGTTACCCTCGGCCCTAAAGGTCGCAACGTTATCATCGATAAAAAATTCGGTGCACCCCACATCACCAAAGACGGTGTGAGCGTGGCTCGCGAAATCGAACTCGAAGACCCGTTCCAAAACATGGGTGCTCAACTTGTAAAAGAAGTAGCATCCAAAACCGGCGACGACGCCGGCGATGGCACCACCACCGCCACCGTCCTCGCTCAATCCATCATCAACGTCGGCCTCAAAAACGTGACCGCCGGTGCCAACCCCATGGACATCAAACGCGGTATCGACAAAGCCGTGGCCGCCGTAGTGGCTCACATACGCGAAATGGCCGAAGAAGTGGGCGACGACTTCAAGAAAATCGAAGACGTGGCTCGCGTTTCCGCCAACAACGACGACACCATCGGCCGTCTCATCGCCGAAGCCATGCAAAAGGTTGGTAAAGAAGGTGTTATCACCGTCGATGAAGCCAAAGGCACCGAAACCACCATCGACGTGGTCGAAGGTATGCAATTCGACCGCGGCTACATCTCGCCCTACTTCGTAACCGATGGCGACAAGATGGAATGTGTGATGGATAACCCCCTCATCCTCCTCCACGACAAGAAAATCTCCAACCTCAAGGATTTCCTCCCCATCCTCGAACAATCCGCTCAAAGCGGCCGTCCTCTGCTCATCATCGCCGAAGACGTTGACCAAGACGCTCTCGCAGCCCTCGTGCTCAATCGTCTCCGTGGCAACCTCCGCATCTGCGCCGTGAAAGCGCCCGGCTTCGGCGACCGTCGCAAAGAAATGCTCGAAGACATCGCCATCCTCACCGGCGGTACCGTTATCTCTGCCGACAAAGGCATGCAGCTCTCCACTGCCACCATGCAAGACCTCGGCTCGGCCAACCTCGTCACCATCACCAAAGAAAATACCACTATCGTTAACCGCGACAGCAACAAGGACGCTATCGCCGCTCGCGTGGCTCAAATCAAAGCCCAAATGGAACAAACTTCCAGCAGCTACGACCGCGAAAAACTCCAAGAACGTCTCGCCAAATTGGCCGGCGGCGTAGCCGTGCTCCACATTGGCGCCCCCAGCGAAGTGGAAATGAAAGAAAAGAAAGACCGCGTGGACGACGCCCTCAGCGCCACCCGTGCTGCCATTGCCGAAGGCATTGTCCCCGGCGGCGGTGTAGCCTACATCCGTTGCCTCAAAGCCCTCGAAGGCCTCAAAGGTGACAACGACGACGAAACCACAGGTATCGACATCGTGCGCCGCGCAATCGAAGAACCCCTGCGCCAAATCTCCTACAATGCAGGTGTAGAAGGTGCCGTAGTAGTGCAAAAAGTCAGCGAAGGCACTGCCGACTTCGGCTACAACGCCCGCACCGACCGCTACGAAAACCTCCTTGCAGCCGGCGTCATCGACCCCGCCAAGGTAACCCGCGTAGCCCTCGAAAACGCTGCCTCCATTGCCGGTATGTTCCTCACCACCGAGTGCGTCATCGCCGACAAGAAAGAAGACACCCCCGCCCCCGCAATGCCCGCCGGCGGCATGGGCGGCATGATGTAATCCACTCTCTCACATACCCAACAAAAAAGCACGCCTCGGCGTGCTTTTTTGCGTCAAAATCCCCCAACCCACAGGTAGCCGAGGCTTGCCTCGGCATACACGTCGGGCCACCCACAATGCCGCCGAGCAAGCCATCCGGCAAATGTAGGAAACAATCTCGGTCGGGGAGGGTGCGCAATGTTTCCACCGGACACATTGCCTCAGCCTGCCTCCGCAAACCCGACCAAAATACTATCTGCTGGAAAGTATTTCGGTCGGTGAGCAGAGTGAGTTTGCAAAGTTTCCATCGGCAAATTGCTTTCGCAAAGTACTTTCCAGTGGAAAATATTTTAACGGTTGTTGTTGCATCTGGTGCAATGGCAATGTTTCCGGTGGCAACAATGCCGCTGCAAAATACTTTACATTGGAAACAATTTCGATAGGATGGCGGCGTATGACAGCAATGTTTCCGTTGGCAACATCGCATCAGAAGATTGTTCAAAAAGTATTTTCCACTGGAAAGTATTTTCCGTGGTGGGTGGAGTTGTAATGTTTCCGTTGGCAACATTGCTTCTGAATGTTGTTCAAAAAGTATTTTCAATTGGAAAGTATTTTTCGTGGTTGGTGAAGTTGCAATGTTTCCGGTGGCAACTTTGCTTACGAAAGCTGTTCAAAAAGTATTTTCCACTGGAAAGTATTTTCCGTGATGGGCGGAGTTGCTATGTTTCCGTTGGCAACATTGCTTCTGAATGTTGTTCAAAAAGTATTTTCCACTGGAAAGTATTTTTCGTGATTGGTGGAGTTGCAATGTTTCCGGTGGCAACATTGCTTCTGAAGGTTGATCAAAAAGTATTTTCAATTGGAAATTATTTAGGTTGGAGAGATTGGTCGCGCAATGTTTGGTTGGTGGACGAAGGCGGCAAGCGCGGTGGCCCGATGGGTACCCCGAGGCAAGCCTCGGGGCTACAGGTGGCGGACGGGTGGGGCATGCTGGCTGGGCGGCAAGCGCGGTGGCCCGATGGGTACCCCGAGGCAA
>JBJEKG010000318.1:0-6128 GCA_051878535.1 Muribaculaceae bacterium | reverse complement strand
TGTACGTATGCAACGTCGACGACGCTTCCGCCGCCATCGGCAACGCCTACGTGGAGGCCGTGCGCCGCAGCATCGAAGGTACCGACGCCGGTCTGATGGTGGTGGCTGCTCAAACCGAGAGCGAAATCGCCGAGCTCGACACCTGGGAAGAGCGCCAAGAGTTCTTGGCCGAAATCGGGCTGGAAGAATCGGGCGTATCTCGCTTGATTAGAGCTGCTTACGCCTTGCTCGACTTGCAAACATTCTTCACCGCCGGCGAGGACGAAGTGCGCGCGTGGACCTTCCGCCGCGGCTCCAAAGCACCCAAATGTGCCGGCATCATCCACACCGACTTCGAGAAAGGCTTCATCCGCGCCGAAGTAATCAAGTACGACGACTACGTGACCCTCGGCGGTGAGGCTGCCGTGCGCGATGCCGGCAAACTTTCGGTCGAAGGCAAGGAATATGTGGTGCAAGACGGCGACATCATGCACTTCCGCTTTAATGTGTAACTAACTGTGAGAAAGTGTGTTAAAAAATCCTGTCCTCCTGTTGAATCTCCTGTTCTCCTGTGAATTTTTTGCGCACGTTCGGCAGGCTTGGGTTCAGATTATGACTTTTTGACGCACTTTCTCTTCAACTTTCTCAGATATGCAGGAAATCGGCCTTTCGCAGCAGCAACAGATGCGTATGCGTCTCAACCCCAAGCAAGTACGCTTTGGGCGTGTGCTCGAAATGTCCGCACCGGAATTCGAGGACGAGGTGCGCCGCGCAATCGACGAAAATCCGGCCTTGGAGGAGGTGCAACCACCTGAGGCTGAGCTGCAAACCGACGACGAAGGCCACGAATTCAACGAATCGGCCGAAGAGCTGCAACGCGCCGACTTCGCCAACGATGACGACATCCCCTCGTACAGGTTCAACACCCCGTCGGACCCCAATTACGAGTACCGCGAGCCCACGGCCGTGGACGAAAACGTAAGCGCCGATGAGTTGCTTATAGCGCAACTTACCGACTTTGAAATATCTGATAATCAGCGCGAAATCACTCGATACGTCATCGGAAACCTCGACAGCAACGGTTACCTGACCCGCTCCGCCGAGGAGATTGCCGACGACATAGCCATGGGCGCCGGGATGTACGTTGACGTGGCGCAAGTCAACCAAGCCATCGACATAGTGCGCTCGCTCGACCCCGCCGGAATCGGCGCCCGCGACCTGCGCGACTGTCTGCTACTCCAACTTCAGCGCTTAGAACCTGTAACAGAGGTGATTACCCGCGCCACTGAAATCGTGCGCGACCGCTTCGACCTATTCTCGCGCAAGCGCTTCGACAAAATCAAGGAAGCGATGCAGCTCACGAACGAGCAATTCGCTGATGCACTGCGAGTTATCACTTCGCTCAACCCCAAACCGGCCTCCTCGCTCGAAACCGTCGACGCCGACGACCGCCTGCGCCACATCGTGCCGGATTACAACGTCGATGTCACCGACGACGGCCAAGTCACCGTGCAATTAGCCGGACGCGTGCCGGAACTCGCTATCGAACAGTCGTTTAACATTTCCGATGACGCTTCCGCTCCCACCTCGCGCCGCGAACGCGAGGCGGCCGCATTCATCCGCGCGCGCCGCGACGATGCCGCCGAGTTTATCGACATGGCGCGCCGCCGCTCCACCACCTTAATGGCTGTTATTGAGGCGATTATCCGCCTGCAACCGGAGTTTTTCCACAGCTTCGACCGCGCCGACCTGCGCCCCATGGTCTTGCGCAACATCCAAGAACTTACTGGCCTGGATCTCAGCGTGATATCTCGCGCCACGGCCTCGAAATACATGATGACGCCGCAGGGCATGTTCGCGCTCAAATCGCTCTTCAGCGAAGGCGTCGGCGACGATGGCGCCACCTCATCCCACGCCATCGAGCAGGCCATCCGCGCCATCATCGCCGGCGAAGACTCGGCCAACCCGCTTTCGGATGCCGACATCTGTAAACAGCTGAAAGACAAGGGAATGGACGTGGCTCGTCGCACCGTGGCCAAGTATCGCGAGCGGTTGGGCTTCCCCATTGCCCGTTTACGGCGCAACTAACTGATTATCTGTAAATTATCATCATAAAATGGAACAAACAGAATCCTCCGCCACCACCTATTCGCGCCGCCACTGGGCGCAGATTGTCAGCGACATCTGCTCGCCGCTATTGGTGCCGACTTACGGCACCGCTCTGGCCATGTGGTTCACCAATTTGCGCGCTGTGCCGGAGGTTTATCGCCTGATAGTCACCGCAATAGTGGCTTTCATCACCGCCGGCATACCGCTTGCTACGGTGTTAGTGCTGATGCGTCGCGGCCGCGTGAGCGACATGCCCATCACCCGCCGCGGCGAACGCATCGCGCCCATGTGGGTGGCCTCAATGTGCTACGTTGGCACCTCGTTCCTCTTGGGCTACTTCGGCTGCCCAATGTGGCTGCGCTTGTTTATGTGCGGCGCCGGTATCGCCACCGTTATTGCGCTGATTATCACCATCTTCTGGAAAATCAGCGCCCACACCACCGGTATGGGCGGCCTCGTGGCGTTGGTGCTGTGGACCACCCTCCACGGCATCGCCGACCTCGGCGCCATGATTCTGCTGAGCGTGGTCGTACTGCTGTGCGGACTGGTGGCCACCGCCCGCCTGCGCTTGGAGCGCCACACTTTCGCGCAGGTGATTACCGGCGCGCTGCTCGGCTTCACCGTTTGCTTCTTTACCGTGTCTTTATTCGCTTAATAATCAATAATATATGAATCCACAAGTTTCAATTATAATGGGCTCCACTTCCGACTTGCCCATTCTGCGCAAAGCCGCCGACTTCCTCGAACATATGCAAGTGCCGTTCGAACTGCTCGCCCTCAGCGCCCACCGCACTCCCGCCGCCGTGGAAAAGTTCGCCACCGAGGCGCAAGGCCGTGGTATTAAGGTGATTATCGCTGCCGCCGGCATGGCTGCCGCCCTCCCCGGCGTGATTGCAGCCCTCACTCCGCTGCCCGTCATCGGCCTGCCCATCGACTCCACTTTGCATGGTCAGGACGCGTTGCTGTCAATCGTGATGATGCCGCCGGGCATCCCCGTGGCCACCGTAGGCATCAACGCCGGCATGAACGCCGCCGTGTTGGCCGTGCGCATGCTTTCGCTCACCGACGCCGACCTTGCCGCCCGCTACCAAGCGTGGACCGAAGGTCTCAACCAAAAGATTCTCAAGGCCAACGCCGACTTGGCACAAATCGCTGATTACAAGTTCAAAACCAACTGATTATGCGCGCTATCGACTATCAACGGCGCCAAACTTCCATCGTGAAGATTGGCCACATTGCCATCGGCGGCGACAATCCCATTGCCGTGCAGTCGATGACGAATACCCCCACACTCGACACCGAAGCCTCTGCTGCTCAATGTCTTAGCATCGCACGCGCCGGCGCCGACATCGTGCGCCTCACCGCGCAAACTTCCAAGCATGCCGCCAATTTGGCCCCCATCCGCCATGCTGTTCGCGATGCCGGTTGCGACATCCCCTTGGTGGCCGACATCCACTTCAACCCTGATGCCGCCTTCACTGCCGCCGAAATTGTGGAGAAAGTGCGCATCAATCCGGGCAATTTCGTCGACCCGGGCCGCACGTTCAAGAAGCTCGAATTCACCGACGAAGAATACGCCGCCGAAATCGAACGCATCCGCCAAAAGCTTGTGCCACTGTTAGTTATCTGCCGCGAGCACCACACTGCGCTGCGCATCGGCGTCAACCACGGCTCGCTCTCCGACCGCATCATGAGCCGCTACGGCGACACACCCGCCGGCATGGTGGAAAGCGCCATGGAGTTCCTGCGCATCTGCGTGGCCGAAAGATTTAACGACGTGGTAATCAGCATCAAAGCATCGAACGTGGTGGTGATGACCACCACCGTGCGCCTGCTGGTCGATGCCATGGCCAAAGAAAGCATGGCCTTCCCGTTGCACTTAGGGGTAACTGAGGCCGGCGATGGCGAAGATGCACGTGTGAAATCGGCCGTGGGCATCGGCTCGCTCTTGGCCGATGGCATCGGCGACACCATACGCGTGTCGCTGAGCGAAGACCCTGAAAATGAGATACCTGTGGCGCAGCAACTGCTCGCGCACATTGCCACACGTGCCGAAAACCCCATCGGCAGCGATGCCGAAGCGGAGGTCGTGACCGCGTCGTGCGGAGTGCCGCAAGTCATCGGCCTCGACTGCAAGGAAGCACCGGTCGAAGCCGTACACATCGCCGTTGGCCACCCCAACGCCATCGGCCGCGCACGTGCCGCCATCGCTCAAGCGCCGAAAGGCAAACCGTTGGCTGTTAGCGTGTTGTATCCCTCGGATATGACCGACGAACAGGTCACCATCGCCGCGTCGGTCGACCTCGGCGCGTTGCTGTTGGAACGTGCCGACATCGCCGCCATCGAAATTGATGCGCCGCAGCTCACGCTCGAGCGCCGCAACGCGTTGGCATTGAGCATCTTACAAGCTACTCGCCGCCGCATGTCGAAGACGGAATACATCGCCTGCCCCAGTTGCGGTCGCACTCTTTTCGACCTGCAAAAAACGCTCGCCCAGGTCAAAGCCGCCACTGCCTCGCAGCCCTCGCTCAAAATCGGCGTGATGGGCTGCATCGTCAACGGCCCCGGCGAGATGGCCGATGCCGACTACGGCTACGTGGGCGCCGGGCCGGGCCGCGTGAGCATCTACCGCGGCAAGGAGTGCGTCATCAAAAACATCCCCGCCGACGAGGCGCTCCCGCGCATGATTGAACTGATTAAGGCCGACGGCCGCTGGTGCGATGAGGCTTAGTAATCAGGGAGTTACCACGCGCGTCACCGCCGCCGGTCTGACGCTGTTGTACACCCCCGCGCCGCGGTCGGCCGTGGGCTACGTGGGCGTGGCCGTGCGCGTGGGCGCTCGCGACGAAGCTCCCGACGACTTCGGCCTCGCGCACTTCGTGGAACACACCATCTTCAAGGGCACCCTGCGCCGCCGCGCTTGGCACATCATCAACCGCATGGAGGCCGTGGGCGGCGAACTCAATGCCTACACCACCAAGGAGGAGACGGTGATTTACAGCGCATTCCCCGGCAACAATCCGCGCCGCGCGGCCGAACTCATCGCCGACCTCGTGGCCAATTCGCAGTTTCCCGCAGCCGAATTGGAGAAGGAACGCGAGGTGGTGGCCGACGAAATCGATTCGTACCTCGACACGCCTTCTGAAGCAGTTTACGACGACTTCGAAGACCTAATGTTCGCCGGTAGTTCGTTGGGACACAACATTTTAGGCACGAGCCAAGCCCTTGAAAGCTTCGATTCCGACCGCTGCCGCCGCTACCTGCGTCGGTGGTACGTGCCGCAAAATATGGTGGTATTCTACGCCGGCAGCATGAGCGCCGACCGCGTCTTCGGCGTCCTCGAGCAGGCATTCGCCGCAGTGGAAGGCCCGAAACCGCAACGCCCGGCGCAAACGGTGCCGGACTATCACCCATTTGAGGTGCACAAGGCAATCGACAGCCACCAAGCGCACACCATCATGGGCGCTCGCGTGGGTGCCATCGGTAGCGCCGACGGCGATGCTACCGCCCTGCTAACCAATATCTTAGGCGGCCCGGGCATGAACTCGTTGCTCAACGTATCCCTGCGCGAGCACCGCGGCTTGGTCTACAACGTGGAGGCCTCTACCGGCATCTTCTCCGACTGCGGCTCCCTCGCTATCTACTACGGCTGCGACCCCGACGACAACCTCAGCTGCGCCGAGTTGGTGCGCCGCACCATCGAAGACGTGGCCGGCGGCCTCATCTCGCCCCGCCGCCTCGAAATGGCTAAAAAACAGTACCTTGGCCAAATCGTAGTGGCCAACGAAAACCTCGAAAACCGCGTGCTCACCAACGCCCGCGCCCAACTGCTGCTCGGCCGCGTGCGCACCACCCGTCAAGCCCTCGACCGCATCCAAGCCATCACCGCCGCCGACATCGCCCGCCTCGCCGCCTCCCTCCTCCCCCTGAGCCGCCTCACCCTCGGCCCGCATTAACCCGCTCCCCATTGCCGCACCCCCCACCTACAGGTAGATACTATGTTAATTTGCAAATTTCTGGTGGTGAAAATTTGTTAAATT
>JBJEKG010000317.1:0-6140 GCA_051878535.1 Muribaculaceae bacterium | reverse complement strand
CGCCAAGAATTTTTCAAAAAATTGTACAAAATCACACTTTTTTACACCAATGTTTAAACCCTCCGCCCGGATGGCCATAGAAATAAATCGTCTTCCCCATCCGCTCCGATAAAATCTGCAAAATCTGCGTGAGACCCTCCGCCGAAAAGCAATCCGATTTGGCCGTTTGGGGATTTTTTGCTAACTTTGGGGCAAATTATAGTTATGACTATGGATTCTGACAAGAAAACGATATTGGTGGTGGGCGCAGGCGGCTTCATCGGCGGCTTCATCGCCAAAGAAGCGCTCCGTCGCGGCTTCGACACCTGGGTGGCCGTGCGCGCATCCACCTCGCGCCGCTATCTCGACGATGAACGGCTGCATTTTGTGGAGTTGGACTATGACGACACCGATGCCATGGAGCGCACCCTCGAGCAAGCTCTCCCCAACCCCGCCGGGTGGGACTTCATCATCTGGAACTTGGGCGCCACCAAGGCCGCTAACTTTATGATTTTCAACCAAGTGAACTTTGTGTACCCGCGCAACTTCGTGGAGCTTCTGCGCCGCCGTAATTGGATGCCGCAAAAGTTCCTCTACATGAGTTCGCTCAGCGCCATCGGTCCCGGCGACGAGAAGGATTACACTCCGCTTTCGGCCGCTACCGTGCCCAACCCCAACACCCGCTACGGCCTGTCGAAAATCAAGACCGAAACCTACTTGGAGACCCTGCCCGACTTCCCGTGGATTATCTTCCGCCCCACCGGCGTGTACGGCCCTCACGAAAAGGACTACCTGCTGATGATCAAGACCATCGACTCGCACTGGGACGTGAGCATGGGCTTCCGCCGCCAGTTGCTCACCTTCATCTACGTGGACGACTTGGTAGAAGCCATGTACCAAGCCTTGGAATCGCCTGCCACCGTCCGCCGTAAATACATCATCAGCGAGGACCGCGCCTACACCCAGAAGGACTTCCGCTCGTTGGTGGCTAAAGCCTTAGGCCACAAGGTGGTAATACCCTTGAAACTACCCATGTGGGTGGTGTACATCGCTTCCGTAATCTGTGAAAAATGGGCATCGGTGAGCGGCAAAACCTCCACCCTCAACCGCGACAAGTTCAAGATTATGCGCCAGCGCAACTGGTCGTGCGACATCTCCGACGCCCAACGCGACTTCGCCTTCCAGCCCAAGTTCTCGCTCGAACGCGGCGTGGCCGCCACCGTCGAGGCTTATCTCAAAGAGAAAAACAGTAAGAAGAAATGAAGCAACGCATACCCTGGTGGTTTATCCTCATCAACGTGGCCGCGGCCCTGCTGCTGATGGCGCTGAGCACCCCGGCGGCGCAGGCGCTCAGCGATGCGGCCACGCCGGTCGACTTCGGCTGGCTCTTCCCGGTCTACGCCGTGGCCTCCGCCGCCTTGGCCGTGGCTTCGTACCCACAACGGCGCACGGTGGCGTGGATACTCACCGCGCTGATGGTGGTGGCCGCCGCAATGTTGCTAATCCTCTGTAACTATGGACATTGAACAGTACGCCACCGAGCATAGCGACCCCCAGTCGGCCCAATTGGCCGACCTGTATCGGCGCACTCACCTGCACCGCCTCTATCCGCGTATGTGTTGCGAACCGCTGCAAGGCCGTCTGCTCAAAATGCTCACGCGCATGGTGGCACCGCGCCGCATATTGGAGTTGGGCGCGTTCAGCGGCTACTCCACCCTGTGCTACGCCGAAGGCATGCCGCCCGATGCCGAGCTCTTCACCATCGAAGTCGACGACGAAGTGGCCGACGATCTCCGTGCCGAGTTCGACGCCTCGCCTTGGGGCGACCGCATCCACCTGCACGTGGGCGACGCCCTCGACATCATCCCCACCCTCAGCGCCCACGAGCCGTGGGACATGGTGTTCATCGACGCCAACAAGCGCCAGTATGCCGACTACTACCGCCTGCTGCTGCCCCGCCTCGCCCCCGGCGGATACATCATCGCCGACAACACCCTCTGGAGCGGCAAAGTGCTCGACACCGCCGCCAACCACGATGCCCAAAGCCGCGCCATCGACAAATTCAACAAACTCGTGGCCGCCGACCCCGCCGTAGAAAAAGTCATCATCCCCCTGCGCGACGGCCTCACAATCATCCGCAAAAAACTTCCCGAAGAATTATAGTTTATACTTTTTTAACACTTAACTCAGCCATAAAAGCACTATCTTTGTAAAAAATCTATATTGACTATGGCTAATTCCACAGAACACCGCGAATCGGATAGATTGAGAAGTTACAGCTCAATCTTCTCTCGCAGTGTATTCTGCGATATGCTGTCACATTCCGACTTCTCGCACTTGGATTGGTTGTGTTCAGAATATGATGCCGCATTCGGCGACGGTCGCTGCTATATGGATTATATGAAGCACATTTACAAGTCGTTACAGCGTTGCTATCGATGCGAGTACGTGTTCAAAAATGAGATTCTCAACCAATTGTTGCTCAACCAATTCGGCACAAGGAGCACTGTGGCATTCAACGAGTTCAAGGTGGGCGATTCAATTGTGGACCTCGCCATGTTCAATGGATTGAGCAAAGCCTTTGAAATCAAAACTCCATTAGATTCGTCCAAACGTCTGCTCAAGCAGATGGCCGACTACCGCAAGGTGTTCAATCAATGTTACTTGGTAGTCGATGAGAGTGATTATGAACAATACTTCTCGGCGGTGGATCAAAGTGTTGGCATGATTATTGCATCGACAAATATCGGCCGGCTAAGCCTTGTAATGGCACGTCAAGCTTCCACTTCAGAAGAGATTGATTCAGAGGTTGCTATCAAGTGCCTGCGTACAGCTGAATACCAACGCATTGTCACGGATTATTTCGGCCAACTGCCTGCAGTGCCAGCTTATGAAATGTATGATGCGTGTAAGGAGATGCTCGCAAATATGCCGCCGCAAGAGCTTAATCGGTTGTTTATTCAGCAATTAAAGCTGCGCAGGAGCGCCACAGCTCAGTTGAAAGCTGCCCCCAAAGAATTGCGCCAGATGATGCTCGCGTTGAATCTTCCGGCAAAAAAGCAAGATGAATTAGTTAATATTCTTAATAACACCACAATAAATAGTACCAAATTATGTATTACCCGTATCTAAGAGCTAAACAATATGAATTGCTTGCATTGAGAGAATTTGCCGGCAAATATAGTCCTAACAACCGAATTGTCCCAATCATAGAGCCGGTGAAGAAGCAAATGAATGGATTGAATACGGCTATCAGTAATTTGATTGATAGCAACTTGCTCTTTGCCATAGTACTTAATCCCGACGAAGGTGATTTCAAGCACCCAAGCGTAGGCAATGACATTTTGGCCGAATTGCCCATTCTTGCCTCCGTTAAGCAGCACTGGATTCCGGCTTACATCTACAAATCCAACTCTCAGCGGCTTTTAGACCATGCTCGCTACAATGATTTGTCAAACCTGATGATAATTATTCCATCATCGGCTGACATCGATAGTGAGGATTTATCTTTGCTGTTGACCAATGATTTGGTAAGCTACATTGTGTGCGAAGGTCTGGGCAATAACCGCTCCCTCCGCTCACGTCTGCGCAAATTGGGTAAAAAGCTGATTTCATTAGAGGATAGATTTAACAGCAAGCCACGCAATGCCGACTATGCCGACCACCTTGACGAATTATTCTCCGAAGATTTCGCTTACTACGAGGATGATGGTTTAGCCGGATTCTCTGACTATACCCCGATGCCAAAAGACTATGTAGAGGGCGGAATGCTTCCGTATGCTATTGCTATTCATTTGACCTATCAAAAGACGGATGACCAAATATTTGTGCACCACTTTGTGTCGGACAGCAACTTCGACCAGGCCAACATCCGCGGCAAATTCCACGAAGCGGCAATTAAAATCGCTCCGTTTTTTACACAAATGAAAATGTATCGCACCGCTGCTGTAAGTGAACTTATCGACCGATCATCTTCCGATGATGGTTATCCGGGATTGGGATACCTCAAAAAACTTTCCATCCTGAATCACTTGGAACTTATGCACCATCTCTTACCGCAATAACGCTATGCTCATTTGTGATTTTTGCTTCAATGATGAAGAAATAAAGTTGGCTATTCGCAATGAATCAGCCACCACCGGCATTTGCGATGTGTGCGGGCATCATTCCCATGTGATTGATGCCGATTTCTTCAGCGATTTTTTCAGCGAGGTGCTCAATTTGTTCGAGCCGAATGAAACCGGCACGGATGTGGTTTCGTTGATTCAAAACGACTGGAATCTTTTTTCTTCATCCAATGTAGGTCATCAAATTATTGCACATTTTATCTCTCAAACCAATGTCGGATTCTCTGTTTTGGATAAAGTTAACTACATCCAACCGATTTTGGCCAAAATACAGATATGGGATGCCCTGAAAACGCGGGTAATTGAGCAGTCGCGTTTTTTTACCGACTTGACCGATTTTGATAACTTACAACTCATTCAATATAACCTGATTATCCCGCAAAACACCCGGCTTTACCGTGCGCGAGTGATTCCACCCGACAGGGCGAATTTGGCCATCTCCGAAATGGGATGTCCGCCAGCACGCATTACTCCGGCCGGCCGCGCTAACCCTATGGGTATTCCTTACTTGTACCTCTGCCAAAGCCCCCAAACCACATTTTACGAAGTACGCGCTCTCTATCTCGACAAACTCTCCATCGGTACTTTTCAAGTAGTTAAGGACCTCAAGATCTTGGACTTTACTAAGAGAATGAGCCTATACATCGCTAATTCGATGTCCTCTGACCTTTCTTTCGAAATCAGTAAGTACAAATTGATTCAACTGATTAGCAAGGACTTGTCGAAGCCGCTACGCCGATTTGATACTGAGTTGGAATACGTGCCTACTCAGTTGATTTGCGAATATTGCAAACTCAATAAAATTGATGGTATTATGTTTAACAGTTCGCTCCATAACGGTGGCATCAATGTGGTGCTTTTCGATGCCGGTAGCGCAGAGTGCACGGATGTTAAGACCGTAGAAATCAAACATGTAACCATCGAAAATTAGAAACTACCCGAGGAAATATGAAGAAGAAAACAATTTTGGAGCTGGACCGCATGAGCGCGGAGCAATTCCACGCGGCGCCGAAGCTGCCGCTGACAGTGGTGCTCGACAACGTGCGTTCGCTCAATAATATAGGCTCGATTTTCCGCACCTGCGACGCCTTTGCGGTGGAGCGGTTGGTGTTGTGCGGCATTTCGCAGCCACCCCCTTCGCCGGAGATTCACAAGACGGCTTTAGGTGCGGAAGATTCGGTCGACTGGTCGTACTATGCCACCACGGCCGAGGCCGTCGACGCGCTCCAGGCTGCCGGCTACGTGGTCTGTTGCCTTGAGCAGGTGGAAGGCTCCGAGAGTCTGGAAGCTTTCCGCCCCGACGCTGCACGGCGCTACGCCCTCATTGCCGGCCACGAGGTCGACGGCGTCGACCAGCAAATCGTCAACCGCTGCGACCACTGCCTCGAAATCCCGCAGTTCGGCACCAAGCACTCGTTGAACGTGGCCGTGTCGACCGGTATCACCATTTGGCACTTCTTTAACCGCTTATCACTCAAATAGTTATGAACACTCTTTTACGCTTTTTCGCTGCGGCGGCAGTGTCACTTTCCGCCATCATTCCAATGAACGCCACCCTTCGCCCTCGTCCGCTGGTGCCCGGCGACACCATTGCCATCCTCTCGCCCTCCGGACCCATCGATTCCGCTTTAGTATACCAAGCCGCTGCCAAGATTGATTCTGCCGGCTTTGCCGTGAAAATCTATCCCCACGCCTTCGGCCGTAGCGGTTACTGCTCCGGCACTGTCGACGAGCGCCTGGCCGACCTTACCGATGCCTTCACCAACCCCAACGTGCGCGCAATAATCTGTTCGCGTGGCGGTTACGGCTTCATCCACCTGCTCGACAGCCTGCAGCGCCTGCCCCTGCGCGACGACCCCAAATGGGTGGTCGGCTTCAGCGACATCACCGCATTCCACGGCTTGATGGCCTCCAAAGGCATTGAAAGCATCCACGGCCTGATGTGCGCCGGCATCCGCCGCGGCCTCGGCGATGCGGACATCGCCGCCATCTTCGACATCATGCAAGGCCGCTGCAACGACGTGACCTTCGCCG
>JBJEKG010000316.1:0-6148 GCA_051878535.1 Muribaculaceae bacterium | reverse complement strand
TTCGGTGAAGTCGTAGTAGAGGCCGGTCCATTGGCCGGTGAGGGTGTTGTATTTGTCGTCGTTGAAGTTAAAGGTGAATGTGCGGGTACCGTCGGCGTTGGTGGCAATGGTGAGGGCGCCGGAGTAGATGGGCGCGAGGATGCTTTGCACGCCATCGGCGTCGGTGGTGTCGAGGTCGCCGTACCAGGAGTAGAGCATGCCGCCGCCGTAGTCAACGCAACCGCTGACGATGGTGCCGCTCTTCTCGCTCATGTTGACTTGGTAGGTGCCGTCGGCGAGCTCGTCGGCGTTGTCAGAGAGGATGTAGAATTGGAGGTAGTCGCCCTTAACCATGTTGATGTCGGTGACGGCCAATACCCAGGTGTTGAGGAAGGGGTTGACGGTGTTGCCTTCATTGTAAGCGAAGGCGATGTGGTCGTCGGTGAAGTTGTCGATGACGTGGTTCTCGGTCAGAGTGGAGTACGGGCGGACGATTTCGGTTTGGTTGTTGTCGCAGAAGTTTTGGATGATGGGCTTCTTGGAGTAGGTGGCAGTGAACTTATAGCCGGTGTCGGTGGTGAGGTCGAAGACGAACTTGGAACCGTTTTCGCTCACGGTGATTGTGCCGTCGGTGATGAGACCGAGGTAGCGGTGACCGTTTTCGGCAATGTAGGTGAAGTAGGTGCCGGTGTAAAAGCCGATGCCCCACATTTCAAAATATGAGCCGCGGGTGAAGGTCATGGGATAGTAAGCGGAGTAGTCCACTTTCTCGCGGGGGTCGATGACGTAGGTGCCGTCGGCGGTAACTTGCACAGGGTTCATGGGGTTGTCGACCTTGGGCATTTGCAGGGCTACTTGGAGGTAGAAGCCTTGAGTTTGGGTGTTGCCGTCCCACTGGCCGTCGAAGAATTGCATGGTCATGTCGGAGGAGAAGTGGTTGAACCAGTTGCCGTAGAATCGGCCTTGGCCGTTGGTGAAGTCGGTGCTAAGGTCCTCGGAAACAGGCTCGTAGGTGGTGGCATCGAGCACGAATTTAAGCGCACCTTGGTAGCGGATGTTGTACTCGTTGCCGCCGATGGATTGGAGCTCGATGCGGATGTCGTAGTTGGAGCCGTCGGTGGTGCGCACGTCCACGGAACCGCTGACAATCATATCCATGCCGCCTTCGGTGTTATCCTCGGTGCAGAGCCACACGGTTGAGGCGGAGATGTCGAGGCTGAAAGGAGTGGACGATGAGCCTTCGGTGTAGTAGCCGGCGGGGATGACCGGAGCGTACATGTCGGCCGACTTGGCAGCGCAGAGCACTAATTGCAGCTGGACGTCGCCGGCGGTGGCCATCATGCCGTTGTCGTTGGGCAGGGCGGTGTAGAGGTTGAGGGTGTAAAAGCCCATGTCGCCTTTTTCGCCGTAGGTGGCGTTGCCGGCGTAGGGTGCGGGGGTGTATTCGGGGGCTTCGTTATAGAAGATGCCGCCAATCATGGAGGTGGGTATGGCTGTGGAGGTGCCGTTGGTTTGCTCCACCACCAGTACGTTGGTTTGCGCCATAGCGGTGGCTGCCGCGGCGAGCGCTATGATGGAAGTGAACAGAGTTTTCATCGCTATGGTTATTTGGTGAATTTGAATGAATAGTTGCCGGCGGAGAGCACGTAAGTACCTGCAGCTAAGTCGGTTATGGAGAGGTTGACGGCGCCGTTGGCGTCAGTGGTGGCGCAGAGCAGCTCCACACCGGCCACATTGAACACCTTCACGGCGGCGTTGGGCGCGAGGTGTTCGGCCGAGATGGCATCGGGTGTGAGGGTGAAGGTGGCACGCTGCAGTTCGGCATCGGTGACGCCGCCTTCGGCGGTCTTGAAGTAGAACGATTCGAAGTCGGCCACGTCAAGGAACAGCGATTGCAGGCCGTTGTTGGCCGAGAACACGATTTGGCCATCGGCAAAGTAGGTGAACGGCTCGTCGGCGAATTTAAACTCGGTTTCGGTGCCGGATTTGGCTTTCACCACCACGGAGTGGGTGGCGTCGGCGGCAGCAGCCGACAGGCACACTGCCAATGCCATGATTATGGCTGATATATATTTTTTCATATTGATAGTCAGTGTGTTAGGTTATTCATCTTTAAACTCGGGTGTGCCGGTGATTTGGCCTTCGAAGATGACGCGGAATTCGTCGCCGTTGGTGGCCACAAAGTCCATGACGATGCGGAGACCGGCTTCGACTTCGGTGACGGTGATGGTGGAACCTTCGGCGAATTTATAGGAGTTGTAGGGCGAGTATATATCCATGTAGCTCTTGGAGGTGAAGGTGCCGGGCTCTTTGGAGTCGGAGAAGGTGTATGTGCCGGCGGGGAGGAGCGTGGCGGTGCGGTCGGCGTAGATGTCCACGGCCATTTCGAAGTTCCAGTCGGCGTCGTTGAGTTTGATGTAGAATTCGCCCTTGTCGCGCTTTTGGTTGGAGTTGTAAGCGGCGGCTGTAGCGGTGTAAGTCACCACGTCATCGCTTTTGAAGGTGGGCGTGCCGGTGATGGAGCCGTTGAATGAGAACTCGCCCTTGCGGCCGTCGGCAATCAGCAGGTCGAAGGTGATTTTGCCGCCCTCCACAGTGATGGTGGAGCCTTGAATCAGAGCCGAGTGGATGTAGGGAGCGTAGGTTTCGAAGTAGCTATTCTCGGAGAAGGTGCCGGGGGTGTGGTCCTCGCTGTATGTGTAGGTGCCGTCGGGCAAGGTGGTGGCATCTTCGGCGGCGAAGAAGTCGAAGTAGGCTTCGCAGGTGAAGGATTCGTCGGAGAATGTAACACCGAACTCGCCTTTGCGCTTGGCATCTTCATCGTAAGCGGCAGCGTTCATATCGGTGGTGAAGTACTGCGAGTACTTGGGCAGTTCGCCCACGAACTTGCCTTTGGTGACGTTGCCGTCGCTCAGGGTCAGCTCGGCCGAGATGGTGTAGACGGTGGCCACGTTGCTCACGGTGACGGTGCCGGCGGCCACGCTCAAGCGCTTGCCGTCAGTTTTCACAAAGGTGTAATCTTCTTTGAGGTCGAAGTAATACTCGTTGCCGGTGAACGAGCCAACGTACTCGCCGGCGTGGAGGAACACGGCTGTCTCGGGCCCATATAGGTCGAGGCTGTAGGAGGTAGCATCATCGGCGGTGGAGAGGGTGAGGGTGACATTGCCGCCGCTGTAGGGCTCCACTTTGATTTGTGTCATCTCCAATTCGGGCACGTCGGTTTGGCCCTCGCGCAGAGTGACTTGACTCACATAATCCGTGCCGAACTTCTTGGTACTACCATCAGTCAGCACCACTGTCATACTCTGAGCCGAAGCGGCAAAAGCGCTCGCGCCCAAGGCCAACAGCACAGTTGAGATTCTCATAAGACTGTTCATAAACGTCAATTCAGATTGTTTTGGTTAGCAGTAAAGTGTGTTAGTAGTAACGACCGCAAAATAAGCAAAAAATTCACATTCCCACAAGACTCACAAGCATTTTTAACTAAAAAATCCACTCTCCACCCTCGAAAAACCGCGAAATGGTAAAAAATCCGCAAAAAGTTCCCATAATTCGGGAGCTTTTCGTAACTTTCCTTCATTATGCACTGACTTGTTCAGTGTGCCATCAACCGCAGTTCACCCGCTATAGCACCGGACGCTGTTGAACCATCCGGGGAGGCCGAGGCAAGCCTCGGCTCTGCGGACTTGGTGTATATTTTACGCAGGGTGAGATAGAGAGGGAAAGAGCGCGGCCCGGGGAGGGTCGCGCTCTTTATCTGAAGTGGTTAGGTTTGATTAGTCGTTGATGATTTCGCCGGTGGCTTCGTCTACGAGGATCTCTTCTTCGTCGTCGGTGTCGGGGATGAGCATTTCGTCCTTGCTGCCGACGATGAGTTGGGAGTATTCGCGCAGGCCGGTACCGGCGGGGATGAGGTGACCGCAGATGACATTCTCTTTCATGCCTTCGAGCAGGTCGGTCTTGCCTTGGATAGCAGCTTCGTTGAGCACTTTGGTGGTTTCCTGGAAGGATGCGGCGGAGATGAAGCTGGAGGTTTGGAGGGCGGCGCGGGTGATACCTTGGAGGATTTGCTCGGAGGTGGCGGGCACGGCGTCGCGGACTTGTACGAGGCGGAGGTCACGGCGTTTGAGGGCGGAGTTTTCGTCGCGGAGGCGGCGGGCGGTGATGATTTGACCGGGACGGAGGTCTTCGCTGTCGCCGGCGTCGGTCACTACTTTCTTGCCCCAGATGCGGTCGTTTTCATCCATGAAGTCGCGTTTGTCGACTACTTGCTGTTCGAGGAAGCAGGTGTCGCCGGGATCGAGGATGGTGACTTTGCGCATCATTTGGCGCACGATAACTTCGAAGTGTTTGTCGTTGATTTTCACACCTTGCATGCGGTATACGTCTTGAACCTCGTTGACGATGTATTCTTGTACGGCGGTGGGGCCCATGATGTTGAGGATGTCGGCCGGGGTGATGGCGCCGTCCGACAGGGGTGTACCGGCACGTACCACGTCGTTTTCTTGCACGAGGATTTGCTTGGACAGGGGCACGAGGTATTTCTTGACTTCGCCGAGCTTGGAGGTGACGGAGATTTCGCGGTTGCCGCGTTTAACTTTGCCGAAGTGCACTTCGCCGTCGATTTCCGACACGATTGCGGGGTTGGACGGGTTGCGGGCTTCGAAGAGTTCGGTAACGCGGGGCAGACCGCCGGTGATATCGCCGGCACCGCCTGCGGCGCGGGGGCTCTTGGCCACGGTGTCGCCTGCTTTGACTTCGTCGCCGTCGTTGAAGATAAGGTGGGCGCCTACGGGCAGGGAGTAGGTAACGAGGATTTGGCCGTTGGCGTCAACGATGTTGACTTCTGGCACGCGAGCGCGGTCGCGGGATTCGATGATGACTTTATCTTCGAGACCGGATTGTTCGTCGATATCAACGCGGTAGTTGATGTTTTCCAACAGGTTGGTGTATTGGAGGCGACCGGCGAACTCGGTGATGATTACGGTGTTGAAGGGGTCCCATTCGCAGATTACGTCGCCTTTGTGCACTTCGTCGCCTGCGGCGAAGTAGAGTTTGGAGCCGTATTGGATGGGGGCGTTGGTGAGCATCATGCCGGTGGTGTGGTCGTTGATGCGCATTTCGGCGAGGCGGCCGAGGACCACGTGAACTTTCTTGCCGTTGGGGCCGACTTCGTTGGTTTCGACGGTGCGGAGTTCGTCGATTTCGAGGCGGCCATCGTAGCGAGATTTGAGGCTGGAGATGGCTGCAACGTTGGATGCAACACCACCGACGTGGAATGTACGAAGTGTGAGCTGAGTACCCGGTTCACCGATTGACTGTGCAGCGATAACGCCGACGGCTTCGCCTTTCTGCACGAGGCGGCTCTTGGAGAGGTCGCGGCCGTAGCACTTGGCGCAGACACCTTTCTTGCATTCGCAGGTGAGGACGGAACGGATTTCGACGGATTCGATAGGCGATTGGTCGATGAGTTCGGCAGCGGCATCGTTGATTTCTTCGCCGGCAGCGACGATGACTTCGCCGTTGCGAGGGTCGATGATGTCGTGCACGGACACGCGGCCGAGGATGCGTTCGCCGAGAGAGGCAACCACTTCGTCGTTGTTTTTGATTTCGCGACAGATGAGGCCGCGGAGTGTGCCACAGTCTTCTTCGGTGATGATGACGTCGTGGGCCACGTCGACCAGACGGCGAGTGAGGTAACCGGCGTCGGCGGTTTTGAGCGCGGTATCAGCAAGACCTTTACGAGCGCCGTGGGTGGAGATGAAGTATTCCAACACGGAGAGGCCTTCTTTAAAGTTAGCCAAAATTGGGTTTTCGATGATTTGGCCGCCTTCGGCACCGGCTTTTTGCGGCTTGGCCATCAGGCCACGCATACCGGCGAGCTGACGAATCTGGTCTTTCGAACCACGAGCACCGGAGTCGAGCATCATGTAAACGGCGTTGAAGCCTTGGTTGGCTTCGGCCATTTGCTTCATGAGGATTTCGGTGAGGCGCGAGTTGACGTGCGTCCAGATATCGATGATTTGGTTGTAGCGTTCGGTGTTGGTGATGAAGCCCATGGCGTAGTTGTCGGTGACTTCTTGCACTTGGCGATAACCTTCGTCGACGATTTCTTTCTTTTCGGCGGGGATGATTACGTCGCCGAGGTTGAACGACAGACCGCCTTCGA
>JBJEKG010000315.1:0-6168 GCA_051878535.1 Muribaculaceae bacterium | reverse complement strand
GCAAATTAACTATTGTTAATGACAAATGTTAATAACTTTTTCCTGCAAATTCGCAGAATGTTAATAACTTTTTTGCCCAAAAGTGAGGCCGTGTGAGAAAAAATTGCTAACTTTGGGGTGCAATTTTTCTCAACCTAAATCCTTTCTTACGTAATTATGAGTAAATTCGTACACTTACACGTGCACAGCCACTATTCGCTGCTCGATGGCCAGTCGTCAATCCCCGACATTGTCGACAAGGCCATGGCCGACGGTATGCCCGGCGTAGCCCTGACAGACCACGGCGTGATGTATGGCATCAAGGAATTTATCAACTACGTAAGCAAGAAAAACAAGCCCACGCTCTCGGCAATCAAGGACACCCTCAAGCGCATCAAAGCGCTTGAGGGCGGCGCCGAGCCACAGGAAGGTGAATCGCTTGAAGCTCTCCGAGCCAAAGTGGAAGAGCTGCAAGCGAAGGTGTTCACTCCCATCATCGGATGCGAGATGTACGTAGCCGACAACTTCATGACCGACCGCTCCGACAAGCACGACACCGGTCGACACTTAGTGGTGCTCGCCAAGAACAAGGTCGGATACAAGAACCTTATTAAATTAGTATCGCGCGCGTGGACCGAAGGCTTCTACTTCCATCCGCGCACCGACAAAGCATCCATTGCCGCCCACCACGAAGGCCTGATCATCTCCTCAGCCTGCCTCGGCGGCGAGATTCCACGTTTGCTCATGGCAGGCAACGTGGAAGAAGCCGAACGCCGTGTGCAGTGGTGGAAAGAGCTCATGGGCGACGACTACTACCTCGAGCTGCAGCGCCACAAAGCCACCGTGCAGCACGCCAACCACGAAACCTACGAGCGCCAGAAGCAAATCGAGCCGGAGATGATTCGCATCGCTCGCAAATACGGTGTGAAGCTCATCGCCACCAACGATTCCCACTTCGTCAACCAAGAAGATGCCGAAGCCCACGACCACCTCATCTGCATATCCACCAAGAAGGACTTCTTCGACGAGAGCCGTATGCTCTACTCCAAGCAAGAGTGGTTGAAGACCTGCCAAGAGATGAGCGAACTCTTTGCCGACATCCCCGAGGTGATTGAGAACACCTTGGAGATTGTGCGCAAGGTCGAAACCTACAGCATCGACCACGAGCCCATCATGCCCAACTTCGCCATCCCCGCGGAGTTCGGCTCGGAGGACGAGTACCGCCAACGCCTCACCCACGAGGACCTCTTCAACGAGTTCACCCGCGACGAGCACGGCAACGAAGTGCTCGACCCCGCCGCCGCCCAAGCCAAAATCGACCACCTCGGAGGTTACGAAAAGCTCTACCGCATCAAGTTCGAAGCCGACTACCTGCGCAAGCTCGCCTACGAAGGCGCAGCCAAGCGCTACGGCACACCCCTGTCGCCCGAAGTCGACGAGCGCATCAACTTCGAGCTCCACATCATGAAGACCATGGGCTTCCCCGGCTACTTCCTCATCGTGCAAGACTTCATCCGCGCCGGACGCGAGGAATTGGACGTAATCATCGGACCCGGACGTGGTTCCGCCGCCGGGTCAGTGGTGGCCTACTGCCTCGGAATCACGCAAATCGACCCCCTGAAGTACGATTTGCTGTTCGAACGCTTCCTCAACCCCGACCGCATCTCCCTGCCCGATATCGACGTCGACTTCGACGATGCCGGCCGCGGACGCGTGCTCCGATACGTCACCGAAAAATACGGCGAACGCAACGTGGCACACATCATCACCTACGGCACCATGGCCGCCAAGCTCGCCATCAAAGACGTGGCGCGCGTCGAAGGCCTCTCCATACCCGAATCCAACCGCCTCACCAAGCTCATCCCCGCTCACATGCCCATGAAAAACGGCAAAGAGCTCAAGCCCACATTAGCCAACTGCTACGAGTACGTCGACAGCTTCAAAGCCGAGCTGACCGGTCCCAACGACAAGGTCAAAGCCGTGCTCCAATACGCCCGACAGCTCGAAGGCAACGTGCGCAACACCGGCGTGCACGCTTGCGGCGTCATCATCTGCCGCGACGACGTGAGCGACTGGGTGCCCGTATCCACCGCCGACGACAAGGAGGAGGGCAAACTGCTTGTCACACAGTACGAAGGCTCGGTCATCGAAGAGACCGGCCTCATCAAGATGGACTTCTTAGGGTTGAAGACCCTCTCAATCATCAAAACCGCCATCAACAACATCCGCCGCACCCGCGGTATCGACCTCGACATCGACACCATCCCCATCGACGATAAAAAGACCTACGACCTCTACTGCCAAGGCCGCACCGTCGGAACATTCCAGTTCGAATCCGCCGGTATGCAAAAGTACCTGCGCGAGTTGCACCCCAACAAGTTCGAGGACCTCATAGCCATGAACGCCCTCTACCGCCCCGGGCCCATGGACTACATCCCCGAGTTCATCAACCGCAAACAAGGCCGTTCGCCCATCACCTACGACATCCCCGAGATGGAGCGTTACCTCAAAGACACATACGGCATCACCGTTTACCAAGAACAGGTGATGCTGCTGTCGCGCCTGCTGGCCAACTTCACCCGCGGCGAGAGCGACACCCTGCGCAAAGCAATGGGTAAGAAGCTCATCGACAAGATGAACGCCCTCAAGACCAAGTTCTTAGCCGGTGGTCAAGCCAACGGCCACGACCCCCAAGTCCTCGAAAAAATCTGGGCCGACTGGGAGAAATTCGCCTCCTACGCCTTCAACAAGAGCCACGCCACATGCTACTCCTGGGTAGCCTACCAAACAGGCTACCTCAAAGCCAACTACCCCGCCGAATACATGGCCGCCGTCCTCACTCACAACCGCTCCGATTCAGCCAAGCTCACCGGATTCATGGACGAGTGTAAATCGTTGGGAATCACCGTAAAAGGTCCCGACGTCAACGAATCCGTGCGCGACTTCGGTGTCACCGCCCACGGCGACATCCGCTTCGGCCTCTCAGCCATCAGCGGCATCGGCGACAGCGTCGTCGAAGAAATAGTCAAAGCACGAGGCGACACGCCCTTCGAAAGCGTGTTCGACTTCGTGGAACGTGTGCCCGCATCATCCATGAACCGCCGCGTGTTCGAAAACCTCTGCCTCGCAGGTGCTTTCGACTGCTTCCACGACTTCAAACGCGAAGACCTCGTGGACGAAGGCACCGGCCGCTCCGGCGAAAGCGTGCCCGAAATCCTCATCAAATACGGTGCTCGCTATCAAAACGCCAAGCAAACACAAACCGCATCACTCTTCGACTTCGCCGACGAAGAACTCGCCCTCGAATCCCGCCCACGCATCCGCCCCGCCGTGGAATGGGCACCAATCGTGCGCCTCGACAAAGAGCGCGAATTGGTGGGAATGTACCTCTCCGCTCACCCTCTCGACCCCTACTACCTCGAGCTCACATACGGAACAACCACCACCCTCGCCGGCCGCGACGACATCATACCCTCCGACGGCCTCGAAATCACCTTCGGAGGTATCGTCACCGAGTGCAACGAACGCCTCACACGCACAGGCCGCAAAATGTACATCGTCAAGCTCGAAGACTTCACCTCATCCTCCGACTTCATCCTCTTCGACGACCAAAAGAACCTCTACGGCCACCTCTGCCAGCCCGGTACAGCCATCTTAGTCCGAGGCAGATACCAAGCCAACCGCTCCGGCGACATCCGATTCAACATCGGCTCAATCAACCCCTTAGAACAGTTCCGCGGAAAGCTAATCCGCGGTATCACCTTCAACCTCGTCACCGAAGACTGCCCCGAGTTCGCCGAACGAATCCACAAACAAGAAAAACAGCAAGACGGCCAACGCGTCGAGCTCCGTTTCCTTGTCTACTCCCCCGAACTCAACCGCAACATCCTGCTCACCTCCGGTAAACACATCTACATCAACAAACCATTCCTCACCGCCCTCAAAGAAGACGGTGTACAATTCACAATAGACAAATTCAATTAACAACCTCATAAACATTACCTAACTATGGCAATCAACTTCACTGACCAATCAGCTTACGCAGCTATCGAATCCGGTCAACCCGTCGTAATCGACTTCTGGGCCACTTGGTGTGGTCCCTGCAAAGCTATGTCGCCCATCGTAGAAAAACTCGCCGAAGAATACCAAGGCCGCGTCATCATCGGCAAATACAACGTCGACGAAGAGAGCGAACTCGCCGGCGAAAACCGCATCATGTCCATCCCCACCCTCCTGTTCTACAAAAACGGCCAAAAGACAGCCATCCGCATGGCCGGTTCCCAGCCCGAAGCAGCCCTGCGCGCCCGCATCGAAGAGCTCCTCGCCCTCTAACCCTCCCCCCACATACAAATTAGCCCAATTAGTCTAATAAGGCCAATTGGGCTAATTCACATACCCGGATGACTATCGTAAAAAATCGTTCAAATCGTCTTAACCGACCACCATGTTATCCAGATTGTCCAATGCTCTTCCTAAAGCTGATTTCAATGGTACGATCTCATTTGAGATTATGTCGAAAATAATATCGCCATCAATATCAAAATAGCCATGTGCTATATGATCGCGAAGCCCTTTTACACTTTTCCAAGGTATTTCAGGAGCGCACTCCGCTAAAAGGTTTGGAGCGACTTTATCCAACCGCTTTACACCCTCGCCGATGCTCTCGATTATCATGCAACTGGCCGCCATTTTCTGCATACCTTCAGGCGATTGATAATACTCTTGCGCCGTCTGCACTTCTCTATTCCAAAGAAGAAGCAGGTCGCAAGCGTCAATCATCTGCCTAAGTATCGACCTCGTTTGCGCGATGTTAATCTGCGAAAATGACGACTTCATCGCGTTCGATTTCTTTTAACAAGTAAGCGTTCAGGCCAAGATGGCGGCGCACCACATCTACCGGCATGCCCAAAAGATGCCGTAGATGTTCTTTAAGTTCAACCACTTTGAATGCGCTCGGTTGCATATCCACAAAGATATCCACATCGCTGTCCGCACGGCTGTCGCCTCGCGCCATCGAGCCGAAGAGCGACATCGACTTCACACCATATTCTTTCCGGAAATATGGTGCTGACTGCCGAAGCAAGGATATACATTCAGTGCGTGTACACATATTGGTGCTATTTTTTCGCAAAGTTACATATTATTCTGCGGATTTGCAAATAATTTATAGAAAATAATTTATAGAAAAATCAGGACTGAATCACACCGAATTCAGTCCTGACTATAAGTTATTTCAGCTTGGCGGTGGCTGTGGCTGTGGAGGTGCCGCTGGTGATGGTGTAGGAGCTGCCCGACACAAGTTCCGGACAGGTGATGACCATGCCGCCGGAGCTTGAGCCGCCGGGACCGCCGCCACCGGGGCCGCCCGGTCCGGCCATTGCCGACAGCGTGGAGCCGTATTCAGCCGGTACGGTGAAGGTGGCTAACTCCGTGGTGCCGGATTTGATGGTCACCACGGCGTTGGCCGTCACTGACAGCGAGGTGGTCACGAATGCCTGTGTGGATGCCGAGGTGGTCGGAACGCTGTTGCCCCCTCCAACTGCCAACAGCGTGCCGCCGGTGAAGAACACCGTGTAGCCCTGTTCGCTGTTCGCATCCAAGCCGCACTCGGGCGATTTGCCGCCGAAAGCCATCACGGTGCCGCCGTTGATATAGATGTGGCCGTTGGCGTCGAGGCCGTCGTTGTTGGTGCCGACGACTGTCACAGTGCCGCCATTGATGGTCAGGTGCGACGAGGAGTTGATGCAGTCGTCATACGAGCGCACAAACACATCGCCACCGTTGATGGTGACCGTTGCCTTGCTCTCGATGCCCTCGCTGCGAGCGCTCACCACGCTGATACGGCCGCCGTTGATTTCCACCGCGCCATCGGCCTTGATGCCCTTGGGCGACGACTTGTAATCGCTGTCGATGCGGTCGAGGCTGCCGGTATAGTTCTGCGAGAGCGTGCCGTTGGAGTATACCACCACACCGCCCGAAGTGGTGATGGTCACGTCGCCATCGTTGAGAGTGAAGTTGCAGTCGGCATTGAAGCCCTTGCCACCCCCACCGGTGGCAGTGAGGGCGAAGGTGCCGCCGTCCACGGTGATGTTGCCATCCGCGCCCAAGCAAGCCGATGCCTTGGTCTTGAGAGCGTCAGCGTCCCATTCACCTCCGCCGCTCACGCTGATGGTGAACTCGCCGCCGCTG
>JBJEKG010000314.1:0-6171 GCA_051878535.1 Muribaculaceae bacterium | reverse complement strand
CAAGTCGCCTCCATCGGCGACCAATCCGCCGCCGAGTTGTTGGCCACACCTTACGTGGGTGTGACCGACTACTCGCTCCAATTCCTCCCCGGAGGACGCCACATCGCCACCCCGCTCGACCGTCACCAGTCGGTCGTTGCGCCACCTATCACCAACCTCGATTCAGTGTTCAACTCGCCCTCGCCCGCATTCGCCAAGTCGTATGTGTCGCAAGCGCTCAACGATGCCCGCCGCCAGCGCCAGGAGTTTGAGTACCGCACCTTGGTGCTCACCGACCAAGCCCGCCTGATGCGCCGCCACGACATCGAGCTCCAGCGCAAGTTCACCCTCTCCATCGCCGTGCTCGTGTTCTTCTTCATCGGTGCGCCCCTTGGCGCCATCATCAAGAAGGGCGGACTGGGCACACCGCTGGTCATCTCCGTGTTCCTCTTCATCGTCTACTACATCATCGACAACGCCGGCTACAAGATGGCCCGCGACGGCAAAGTAGCCGTGTGGATCGGCATCTGGCTCAGCACCGCCGCCCTACTCCCCTTGGGCATCTTCTTCACCCGCAAAGCCATCGACGACTCCGCCGTGTTCAATATCGACACCTACCGCAACTTCTTCCTGCGCCTCATCGGCAAGCGCCCCGAGCGCTCGCTCGAAGTCAAAGAAGTCATCATGGCCGAAGTCGAAGTCGCACGTGCTGTGGAGCTGCTCCAAGAGCTCCGCAGCGCCATCGCCGTTGCCCAAGCCGCCTACCGCCGCCGTCTGCGCCCCCTGCACTTGCTCCCCTGCAAGCAAATGCAGCCCGTTGCCCCCGCCCTCTCAGCCGTAGTCGACTACCTCTGCAACTCCTCCGACCCCGTGGTCATTAACCTTCTAAACAAGTACCCATTCGAGCCCCTGCGTCGCGACCTCGACGCAATGCTCGCCAACACCGACGCAATCTTAAACCGCATAAATCCGTAACCCTATGTACGAAAAAATACATCTCGACCCCATCGAAGACGCCATCGACGCTTTCCGCCGTGGCGAAATGGTAATCGTTGTCGACGACGAGGATCGCGAAAACGAGGGCGACCTCATCGTCGCCGCCGAAAAAATCACCCCCGAGCAAGTCAACTTCATGCTCAAAAACGCCCGCGGCGTGCTATGCGCTCCCCTCACCATCTCCCGCTGCAAAGAGCTCGGCCTCGACCGCCAAGTGGAGAACAATACCTCGGTGTTGGGCACACCCTTCACCATCACCGTCGACAAACTCGAAGGCTGCTCCACCGGCGTGAGCATCCACGACCGCTGCGCCACCATCCGCGCATTAGCCGACCCCAACTCCCGCCCCGAAACCTTCGGCCGTCCCGGTCACATCAACCCCCTCTACGCACAAGACCTCGGTGTGCTCCGTCGCTCCGGCCACACCGAAGCATCAATCGACCTCGCACGCCTCGCCGGCCTCCAACCCGCCGCTGCCCTGATGGAAATCATGAGCGACGACGGCTCAATGGCACGTCTGCCCGAACTCCGTCAACGCGCCGACCAATGGGGCCTCAAACTCGTCAGCATCCGCGACCTCATCGCCTACCGCCTCCGCACCGAGCAACTCGTGGAACAAGGCGTCGAAGTGGATATGCCCACCGACTTCGGCCACTTCCGCCTCATACCCTTCCGCCAAAAGAACAACGGCCTGGAACACATCGCCATCATCAAAGGCGATGTAGCCAACGGCGACCCCGTATTAGTGCGCGTCCACTCCTCTTGCGCCACCGGCGACATCTTCGCCTCGCAACGCTGCGACTGCGGCGCCCAGCTCCACAAAGCCATGCAAATGATTGAAGCCGAAGGCCGTGGTGCCATCGTATACCTCTCACAAGAAGGACGCGGCATCGGCCTGATGGACAAAATCAAGGCCTACAAGCTCCAAGAAGAAGGCCTTGACACCGTCGAAGCAAACATCCACCTCGGTCATGCCGCCGACGAACGCGACTACGGCGTCGGCGCCCAAATCCTCAACCTCCTCGGTATCACCAAGATGCGCCTGATGACCAACAACCCCGTCAAACGCAAAGGCCTCGAAGGATTCGGCCTCGAAGTGGTGGAAAACGTTCCCATCGAAATCCAGCCCAACCAGTACAACCGCCGCTACATGCAAACCAAAAAGCAGCGCATGGGCCACACCCTCCACACCGTCTAACCCCCTAATTAGCCCTATTAGCCCTATTAGCCCAATCCACACCCACCCGCAGCCGGAGCACCCACAGCTTCGGCTGCTTTCATTTACCACAAATTGAAGCGGTAGCCCACGGCCGCCTGTATCGACATCTCGTTGCCCAAGAACACCGTCTTGCGGCTCGAAATCACCGCCGAGTTAATCTTGCCAACCACGCCCACAAACCATGGGCCGTGGTTCCACACCAACGACGACTTCAGCCGCAAGTACAGCGACAAGTTCGTGTCCTCCGTGTCGGAGTTGATGTAGCCCGTGGCCACGCCCACCGTGGGCGAGAAACTGTTCGCCCACACCCAGTTAGGACGGAACACCCAGTTGTAACCATAACCCAAGCGGAAACCATAATTCTTGGTCTGAACGCGATAATGCGTGTCATTCCAGAAATCCTTCAAGCTCTCCAACAGATACGACGGCAACCCGCTGAAGTCAAAATCAAACTTCTGCGAATAATACGACAGCCCCGCATAAAACGAGCCCTGACTCCGCCGTTGAATCCTACTGAAACCGAAGCCCGCCGGCTGCGAATAGCGCCTGTGGTTGAAAAAATAGTACACATCCACCCCATACGAGCCCACCGACACATCATTAAACGGTATGTTGATGTTCTTCAGCCCGCCAAACCGCCGCAAACTCGTGCCCACCTTGTCGTCACTCCAATACATCTCCACGCTCAACAACGCGCAGTCGAACCCAAACTGATAACGCTTGCGCACACGCCCCTCGCCGCCAAACAGCTTCTTCACATTCACATCATATCCCACCGACACGGCCAAGTACGTCAAGTAAGCGCCAAGCGAGGTCGATGGGTCCGACATCATATCCATCGGCCGCCCGTCGGGCAGTTGAAAATGGTAATAATTCAGCCACGAATCCGTCACTATCTTACCATTAAACTTATACCCCGACCCAACCACATACAGCGTGTCATAGCTATTGAAAAAACGGTCGCCCCAGCGATACGTATCCACGCAAAACTTCGGAAAACGACCCCAAGCCGCCACCGAGTCCAAATTAAACAACTCAGCGGAAGCCCTCATCGTGCCCATCAACAGCACGATTGCCAAAAACAGAGCGCGTAAACCTAACTTTTTCAAAACTATAACCTTGATTTTAAAATCAGACCACAAAGTTACAACTTTTCCACCATTTACACAACACTCCCCACCCCAACACCACCAAAAAGCTCCAACATTCCCCCCAAATCGACCAACGCCCACGCCCCGCCGCCGCCTCCCCGGCCACGCGCCCCACCTTTTCGTCTCCGGCCATGCAGCTTCAGCTGCCCACGTCCGCCTTCTTTGTCTCCGCACTGAGCTTCAGCCAAGCCACCCCGCCACCATCCTGTTTTAAAACACCGGAACGCCCCTCTAAAAATACAAACGCTTCATAATCAACCGATTACGAGGCAGTCGCGTTTTAACCAAATCCAAATCTCTTAGTAAGAGATGCTTAAATCCGGTGCAAAGTTAGGCATTTTTTCCGAAACTCGCAATAAATCAGCGAGTTTTTTATTGCGCAAAATTTAGGACTCTGGTTCAAATGTTTTACAAAAAAGGCCATTTGTTTAAAAAAATTGAAAATATACCTTTGCAACCAGCTGAATACCAGCGGTTTAAACAGCGTCCAAATCTCTTACTAAGAGATTGTGATAAATGCGTGTTTTCCCATGCAGGACCCAAGCCTACATTCCCACTTTAAAACGCCGGGGTTTACCCACCACGACGGCGCCGTAGGCGTGCCCGAAGCCACTACCGGCTCGGCGCAGCGAAGCGCCCAGCCGCAAGCCGCCGCCCTCCGTGCCGAGGCACACACCCTGCTGGCACACCTCCAGCACACCGACGAATTCGCCTGCGAACTGCCCACCATCGGCCCCGCCGCCCCCTACCTCGCCGCCGCCCGCCAATGGCTCGCCACCGTAGCCCTCCTCCCCGCCCCCACCCGCTCCCTCCTCCGCCCCGAGCAATCCCTCCTCTCCCGCCTCACCCAATAGCTATGCCAAAAATTTCAGTTATAATGGGCATTTTTAATTGTGCCCCGACTTTGCAACAGGCTCTCGACTGCTTGTATGCTCAGACTTACCAAGATTTCGAGGTGATTATGTGTGATGACGGCTCATCTGATGACACTTACGAAATCGCGCTCGAAAATGCCCACAAGCACCCCAATGTGAAAGTTATACGTAACCAAACAAATTGTGGGCTGAACATCACACTCAACAATTGCTTAGCGCACACCCGCGGTGAATACATCGCCCGAATGGATGGCGATGACACCTGTTCTGCCGACCGCTTCGCCAAAGAGGTTGCAATCTTGGATAGCCATCCCGAATATGCCATAGTGAGCACTGCGATGGCCATGTTTGATGGAAACGGCGTTTGGGGGCGAACAAAAGTTATAGCCGAGCCACAGCCTAAGGACTTTCTGCAGCAAACACGTTTCTGCCATGCGGCTTGTTTGGTGCGTAAAGAAGCATTTGACAATGTTGGCGGATACAGCGTTGACAAGCGGCTACTCCGTGTTGAAGACTATCACCTTTGGGTGAAGATGTATGCCGCCGGTTATCGCGGGTATAACATCGATGAACCGCTTTACCAAATGCGCGATGACCGCAATGCCACTCGCCGCAAACGCTTCAAGTATCGCTTGAACGAAGCCTACGTAAAGGTGGAAGCCATCCGTCTGTTGAAGCTACCCATTTGGAGCTACGTTTATTGTCTGCGACCGATTTTGGTAGGCTTACTTCCCACCTCCGTATTCAACTACCTCCATCGCAAATTGCTCTAATGCCACTTTACTGGTCATTTTATATCCTGTCGTTAGTGCTTTTGGTATTTGCATTCAGAAGCACTCGGCCGCTTGCATCTCCGTCGGGAGCAATCCGCTATGCCACTCCGAAATGGTTGGTTGTACTGCCTGCGTTAGTGCTAATACTGTTTGTGGCAGCGCGAGATGTCGTGCTCGACACCTACGCTTATATTCAATCATTCAAAGAGCTGCCAACTGTATGGAGCGAGATGGTGCGCTACGTGGCCGACGTGCCCGGCCCGGGCTTCTACCTTATCGGTGGAGCGTTCAAGATTTACATCTCGGCAAATCACTATTGGTGGTTTGCTTTGGTAGGTGCTGCAAGCATATACTTTTTATTCCGGTTTTACAGCCGCTACTCGTGCAACTATGCGCTAACATTTTTTCTTTTCATTGCGAGCACCAATTTCACTTGGTTGCTCAATGGCGCACGGCAATTTTTGGCAGCCTGCATTGTTATCGGGTGCGCGCATTGGTTAGTGAACGGCACGCCCAAGCAGAAGCTCGCATTTATAGCCTTGATGATAGGTTTGACCACCATCCACTCCTCGACGTGGTTTATCATCCCATTGGTATTAGTGTGCAATCATGCAAAGATTTTCGGATGGTTGATGGTGCTGGTGAGCCTCGGTGCCGCTGTCGGCACATTGTATATGAGCGACATCTTGGAGATGGCTTCCGAGGTGATGAACAAGTCATACGACCTCGAAGGTATTCGTGGTTCATCCATTCCGCGCCTGTTTGTAGCCTCCGTACCATCAATCTTGGTATTATGCAAATTAAAATCCGTGAAGCGAGATGCTTCGCCAATGATGAAATTCGCCATCAACATGAGTTTTGTGGGACTCTGCTTCTTTTACGCAGCCACATTCTCCAGCGGCATTTTGGTTGGACGTATGCCCATATATTTCACACTGTTTAATTACATACTGATTCCGTGGCTACTGCACAAGTACTACCCCGCTATCCTCACTTGGATTTGTGTTGGTTGCTACACATTCTTTTTCTACTACCAAATGTGTGTGGCGTGGGAGAATTTAGGCTATGTAAGTTACTTACTCGGAATGAATTATGGCGGATAATGTATCGATTGACATAACGGTAATAGTGCCGGTATACAACGTTGAGCCATATCTGCGCAAGTGCGTTGATTCATT
>JBJEKG010000313.1:0-6175 GCA_051878535.1 Muribaculaceae bacterium | reverse complement strand
CGGCTTCGAGCACCTCCACGGGCCGCTGCCGCACGGCGGGGATGTCGGCGCAAATCACCATCACGTTGGTATCATAGCTGTAGGCGGTGAAGGCCACCTCCACCGCTGGCGTGCAGTAGCGTTGGGCGGCTTGCTCCACCACGTAGATGTCTTCCTCATTGCGCACGCCGGCCACCACGCCGTTGTCCTTCACGCCGATGAGCAAACGGCCACCCTCGGCGTTGGCGAAGGCCGACACCGAACGAGCTATTTTGCGAGCATCGGAGATGGTGTACTTAAAGTCCTGCTGCAGGTGTTCGCCCTGCGCCACCCACTTCTCCACCACCTTCCGCCCGCGCCTGCAAGCAATATCCTTCATAATAAACGTTTCCGGTTACTAAAAACGATTTGAACGATTGCCCTCCGTGTTTGCAAGTTGTATATGAGAGGAGTTGTAATTTTATTATACTTCATAATTATTAAACAGTGGTTATAGAAATAACACGATTAATTGGAAAAAATTGTTAGCAAGTAAAAAAATCGTTCAAATCGTCTTCAAAATGTAATGGCGATTCAGTACCATAGTCGCTTTGGCGGCAATTACCACAAAAAAATCGAAAATTTGGTCGCGTGAACCAAATTTTGCGCTACACATCAATTTTTCCGGTAACTTTGTGCCATAATCTTCAAATACTATAAAATTATGACACAAGAATTTTCCAACCTCAGCATCATCCTCGCCCGTTGCGGCGAAAAAATTGCCAACCAAGCCCTCGAAGAAATCAAAGCAGCCGTCAACCAAGCCGTAGCCCAAGCCGCCACACCCGCCGAAGTCGACACCGCTTTCGCCCCACTCTCCACCACCATCACCACAGCCAAAGCCACACGCGCCGCCAAAGCCGCCGCCCGCCGCGCCGCCAAAAAAGCCCAAGAACTCGCCGAGCCGGCGCAGCAAGCGCCAGCCGACACTCGCTGTGAGTCCTGTGGTGAGGCGGAAGCCGAACAGCCGGCCGCTGCCCCCGACACCTACCTCACTCCGGCCATGGTTCAATACCTCCGCCGCTGCCCCGACGACTACCTCCTCCAAGTTCTAACCACATACATCCACCTGCTGCGCACCGGCAACCTCATCTTCCTCGCCGACGACCGCCGCTACATCAACAACTTCCTCCTCCTCGCCCGCTCCGCCGGCATCATTGCCCATCCTGATGCCCCAATCACCCCCGACGAAATCACCAACTATTTCCTCAACAACCCCGCCCTCCCCATCCCACGCGCCCAGCGCCGAGCCCTCGAACGCGCCCAGCGCCGAGCCCTCCGCCACTCCCAAAAATAACCTCCCCCGCCGCCTCCATTTCCGGTGGCAGTGCTGTTTCGATGGACTCACTCGCTTTTTATCTATCCGCTAAGCCATAGCAAAGCCTCTTATTCCACTTCAAAATTAGTTCTTTGAAATTTTGAATTTTTTACAGCAATTTCGATAAAAACACGCTTTTTCTTTTGGAAAACAAAAAATGTTTTGTAAATTTGCAACTGCAAACCGTACCGAAGCCCCGGCGTGGGATTGAGGGTGGGTTGCAGACATAATGAAAGCGTTTATCCGCGCTGATTCTTGACAACCTGAAATTCTCGCAAAATTTCCAATCGTAGTCAAGGATTGAGCAACGGTAGATGCCCTTGGGTATGTAATTATCTTGCATTCAGCATACTATTTCGCGAGGAATATTGCCGAATGCCTAAGTTGCATATACTGGCGTAGGGCTTCTGCGTTGCCGTCCAACTACGATTAGGCAATGCGAGAAGCCTCAGGTTGTAGGACGGTAACAGATACAGGCTCCTACGCTTTTTTGTTTAATTAAAGTGCCAACGAGAGGAACCCCGAGGCGTGTCTAAAAGATATGGACCAAGAATTGCAAAAATTGATCTTCTTTTTTTGTGAGGGTCTTCCGACACGGGAGGTTGACATCTACAACTCCTTCGATCTGAAGAGATTCGCACGTGTGATTCATTGTGCGTGGAAGCATAAAATCGGTTTTCATCCCGATATGTTTAAGAACGCTCTTAAAGAAGTAGAGGTATTTCAACCACTTTCGGATGAAGAACTCACTGCAAAATCAATGAAGCTCTGTGAACAAGCTGATTTTGCTAAATCCATGTATCAATTGATACGAGACGAAGAAATCACTTCAACTAAATAATTATGAAATCAATCGTTTTCAAAATGTGGTTAGCCATAGCAATGCTATGGGTCTCCGTCTCTTCTTTCGCTTACGATTTTGAGATTGATGGAATATACTACGATATTACATCGTTTAGTAAACTGACTGTTACCGCTTCATCACTCTCTGATTCTGTTGAAGGAAGTGTTACCATCCCATCCACCGTCGCTTTTAGTGGAAAAGAGCTGAAAGTAACGGCTATCGGCGAAAATTTCGCTAAAGGTAATACGAAAATAACAATAGTAACCATCTGTGATGGTATCTCAAGAATTAAGAGTGACGCTTTTTACGGTTGCTCAAATCTTGAAAAAGTGATAATTCCTAAAAGTGTCACTTCAATTGCGGGTGGTGCGTTTATGAACTGTGTTAGCATTCAAAAGATCAGTTGTTCCGGTGTTACTTCACTCGGATTTGCAGCCTTCAAAGGCTGTAAGTCTTTAATTCTTGCAAATATCCCAAAATTGTCTGCTATCCCGAGTAGCGCATTTTCCTCTTGTTCAAAATTGGCGCACTTTCAAATCACCTGTGCCAAATCAATTGGTCAATCCGCTTTTGAGGGATGTCCTTTTTCATCCATTGAGATTCCGGAAACAGTTACTTACATTGGCCAACGTGCTTTTGCCAACTGTACGAAACTTAAGTCATTCGCTATACCTAATAGTGTTACAGAAGTCGGTACTGACTTATTTGCAGGCTGCACGTCTCTTGAAGAGGTATCAATCGGAGCCGGTTTGAGTAGCCTGCCTTGGCTCTTCACGGGTTGTGTAAATTTAGAGAAACTTCGTATTGAAGATTCGAACGAAACCCTCACATTTGAATATTGCGGAAGTAAAACATCCAAGGACGATGATTTTTACAACCATTGTGATGAATTTGAATATCACTATGAATATGAATCTTACAAGTTCTCAGATACAAATTTGAGAGAAGTGTACATTGGTCGTAATATTACAACAGGATATTGTCTTATAAAGCAAGAGATATTTGATTACGGTTTCGATAGATATACAGGTCACTACTATTATTATATTACTCGTCCTCCATTTTCTTACACAAATATATCAAAAGTGGTGATTGGCCCTTGTGTAACGAATCTTGAAATGTATTCGACAATAGCTTATAGATATAAGGATAAATGGGGTGATACTTATTATCGTCCACAATATGGCAGAGGAGCATTTGAGGGCTGTGATAATTTGGTTGAGGTTGCATTTGAAAATCAGTCTGAAAATATTCCAATAAGAATGTTTTCAAATTGTACAAACTTAAAAGAATTCTCAATCCCAAACTCTGTTACGATAGTGGAACTCTGGTCTTTCCAAGACTGTACATCTCTTAATACTATCTCATTTGGTCGTAATGTAAGGTATATTGAAGAGGATGCTTTTTCAGGGTGTGATGCACTTTATACTTTCAATTTCTATGGTACCGATCCTCCATCGTGTTATTATTCTTTGACTTTCAGCTCCGATCAATATATAAATGCAATCGTAAATGTTCCCCCAGGCTCATTGTCGAGTTACCAAAGTGCTGAACCTTGGTGCAACTTTTGGAATCTAAAAGAAGATGATAGCTTATTTAATCAATTTTTGGTTAATGATGCTGGATACTTAATCTCGTTGACTTGTGATGGTGTATGCTATGAAGGCGATACAGTTGAACAAGTAAGTATCTACGCTATTGATGGCAAACTCATATATTCGTCATTGGTAGAGCCGCAGCAAATCATAACACTGCCCAAGGGCTATTATGTGGTAATGGTTAAAGGTCAAACGATTAAGATAATGATATAATATTCCCTGCGTAGGTCGTTAAGTCGACCCTTTGAAGCACGTTGCATCAATGTAAAGCGCGCAGGTTAAATATTATGATTATAAATCATAATAGGCAACCTATTCAGTTGAACCGTCTGATATAGGCTCTGCCTCAAACTTTAAAAACGGTTCAGTGCTCGTGCAACAAGCCCGTGCATGTACGCTCCTACATCCGCTACCGTTTTGATAGATGGGAAACTGTAAGATAGCACTGCCGAAGATTGCCGCGAAAGCGTCAATCAGTTGCGCAAAAAGTTTAAAGTATTCTTCCCCGGCCTTTACGGCCGGGGTTTCGTAGTTAATATAGATACTATTAAGCGGGCAAACCTCGGACCTGTTCGCTCCGTGAAAAATCTGCTAAATCTGCGTGAAGCCTTTCGTATTCGTGCGCCATTGGTTAGAGGAGGGTGGCGAGGGAGCGGCCGAGCAGGACCATCAGCAGGCCGCCGACGAGGCTGGCGGCGAGGTAGGCGGCGGCTGTGAGGTAGTGGCCGGCGGTGCCGGCGGTTACTAATTCGTTGGCAAAGGTTGAGAAGGTGGTGAAGGCGCCGCAGAAGCCGGTCACAAGCAGGGCCATCACCGTGGGCGAGAGCCAGTTGTGGCGCTGGGCCAAGCCCATCAGCAGGCCGATGAGCAGGCAGCCGGCGAGGTTGACGCAGAGTGTGCCTAAGGGCCAGCCGTCAACTGCCACGGCCTTGCTAAGCAGATAGCGGGCTACGGCGCCCACAAAGCCGCCGCAGCCCACCATTAAGATTGTTTGCCACATGGGTTAGAGGTATTTGTCGCCGAAATTAACCTTGGCATCGTTGACCATCTGCTTGATTTTCTGCTCGTTGGCCTTGGGGCAGATGAGCAGCACATCTCCGGCATCGGCCACGATGTAGTCGCTCAGGCCGTCGACCACGATGAGCTTGTCGTCTTTGACGGCGAAGATGTTGCCGGTGGAGTTGTAGGCCAACACGCGGCACTGCTGCGCCACGTTGCCCACATTGTTCTTGGGCGAAATGTCGTAGAGGGCGCTCCAAGTGCCGAGGTCGTTCCAGCCGAAGGAGGCGGTTTCGACGTACACATTGGCGGCACGTTCCATCACCGCGTAGTCGATTGAGATGCTCACGCAGCCGGGGAAGTTGCGTGCCACCCAGTCGGCTTCATCTGCGGTGCCGAAGGCCGCACGGCCGGCTTGGAACACGCGGCTCACGTCGGGGGCGCAGTCGGCGAAGGCTTGGATGATGGTGGATGCGCGCCACAGGAAGATGCCCGAGTTCCAGAAGAACTCGCCGGTGCGGATGAAGGTCTCGGCTAAGGCGCGGTCGGGCTTCTCGGTGAAGGTCTTCACCTTGTGGAATTCAGCGTTAATTTCGTCGCCGATTTGGATGTAGCCGTAGCCGGTTTCGGGGCGGGTGGGAGTGATGCCGAGGGTGAGGAGTGCATCGTTTTGCTCTACGAAGTCAAAGCCCTGACGCACAATGCGTAAGAACTCGTTTTCGCGGGTGATGAGGTGGTCGCTGGGGGTGACAATCATCGACGCCTCGGGGTCGCGAGCGGCAATGTGGTAGGCGGCCCAAGCGATGCACGGCGCAGTGTTGCGGCGAGCCGGTTCGGCCAAAATTTGTGCCGGGTCGAGCTGGGGCAACTGCTCCAACACCAATTCGCGGTACTGGCTGTTGGTGAGGATGACGATATTTTCGGCGGGCACCACTTGCACGATGCGGTCGAAAGTCATTTGCAGCAGCGAGCGGCCTGTGCCCAAGAAGTCGATAAATTGTTTGGGGCGTTGCGAGCGGCTATAGGGCCAGAATCGGCTGCCGATGCCGCCGCACATTATGACGCAGTAACGATGAGAATTTTCCATATCAGAAGTAGGGTAAGGTGTAGCGAAGATTTCGCACCGCTAAGTTAGCGATTTTCCCCCACTCCACAAAATATTTTCCAATATTTCTCGACACGCAGTTACATGGATGGCGAGAATTAGTGCAAAAATGGCGAGAATTGGCGAGAAAAATGGCGAGAATAAGGAAGAGCCGGCTTGGGGCCGGCTCTTGGTATGTGTGGAAACTATGTCATAAGTTCTGAATCCGGAAACAGCCTGTAGAAAGATCGCAAAAATCCACAGGAGTAAGTATGCCGCCGTCGCGCCAACAAAAATCAGTATAACAGAACCCG
>JBJEKG010000312.1:0-6294 GCA_051878535.1 Muribaculaceae bacterium | reverse complement strand
AGGCTGTGCAATTATCGGCCAATATAGCTTCGATTTTGGCATCGGGGACCAATCCGCAGAGACCGTCGCTGCAGAGTAGGAACACATCGCGGCGATGGATGTGGTACACCTTCGTTTCGGGGCGTGCTTGCTCGCCATTGTCGCCTAAGGAGCGGGAGATGATATTGCCGTCGGGATGGTCGAATGCGTCCTCTTCGGAGATTTTGCCCTCGTCGACTAAGGATTGGACGTAAGAATGGTCGTGCGACAATCTTACAAGCGAGTTTTGGGGGTTGAAGCAGTAAATGCGGCTGTCGCCACACCATCCGCAGTAGGCCTTGTCGTTGAGCAACCAAAGCAAAACGATAGTGCTTCCCATGCCTTGTGATTCGCGATGGGCCTTGGCGTATTGTTTGATGTTGTTGTCGGCATAGACAATCGACTGAGAGATGAAGTTGAGAATGGCATCATCGTTGTTGAGGATGGTGTCGGGCACTTGTGCGAAGCAAGCCTTGATGCTGTCGATTACAATTTGGGAGGCAATCTCGCCGGATTTCATTCCACCCATACCATCGGCTACCACCAACAGGGTGCCGGCATAAGGCAGTTCAATCATTGTGCCGTCGGTAGGTAGATTTCGGCGGGAGTTAGCCACATCGTGGCACACCCAAAAGTTGTCTTGATTCTGGGCGCGTCCGGCTTTGTCGCAAACAGCGGCTATGTTTAAAATCGTTCGGCTCATATTATTATTTAAAGGGGTCTTGCTTGAGTAAATAGTTGGAGATATAATCGTTAATCCCGAGGTTGATTGATGTCATCGCGGTGGTATATCCGGCTTGGCGCAGCTTTCCAATATCGGCGCAGGTGAAGTTCTGATATTGGTGAGCCACCGCCAACGGGATGTCTATATAATTAATGTGGCAGGGCTTATTCATGGCGTTGGCCACGATGCGAGCCACGGTGTTGAACGTATTGGCTTGTCCGCTGCCTACGTTATAGATGCCATTGACCTGCGGATGAGCTATCAGCCAAAGGATTACGTTAACGCAGTCGTCGACATACACGAAGTCGCGTTGCTGCTCGCCATCGGCGATTCGCGGGTCGTTGGATTTGAACAAACGCATCTGGCCATAGGTGGATAATTGTTCCACGAATGTGTGGATTACGCTCATCTGGTGCTGCTTGTGGTATTCGTTCGGTCCGTACACGTTGAAGAATTTGAGACCGGCCACTTGTGGTGACTGTGTGCTGAATCCGCCGGCGGCGGCGATGTATTTATCGACCAATGCTTTCGACCATCCGTATGGATTGAGCGGCATAAGCCTGCACAGGTAACTGAAATTTTCGCTATCGACGAAACCGCGTTCGCCGGCTCCGTAAGTGGCTGCTGATGAAGCGTATATGAATCGAATGGAGTGCGCTTGGCAATAGTTGAACAGGTCGATCGATAGTCGATAATTGGTGCGCAACACCTCATCCACATCGCAGGCTGTGGTGGAAGAGATAGCGCCCAAGTGCACGATTACATCGATGTCGGCAGAGTGTGCCGCTATATAGTTCCATAGTTGGTCAGGCTCCACGAATTCGCAATAGCAGCGCTTGGCCACGTTGCGCCATTTGTCGCCTTGGCCGAAGGAGTCGACGGCCACAATCGAGGTGTGCCCGCTGCGCTCTAATGCAGCGAGTAAATTCGAGCCGATGAAGCCTGATGCGCCGGTGACTATGATTGTGCTATTCATCGGATAATCTGTTTAGAATGTTAGTGGTCGAGAGGTTTTCGACCAGCGGGATGATTTCCACTCGTCCGCCGTAGGACTGCAATAAGCCAGCGCCAACTATGCTTTCGATTGAGTAATCTCCGCCTTTAACCAATACATGCGGCTTGAGCGCGGCGATTAGCTCGTATGGGGTGGTGGTGCTGAATGGTATCACATAGTCAACGCACCACAGCGCCGAAAGCACGGCCGCGCGATGTTCTAACTTATTGACCGGGCGACTTGAGCCTTTGAGCTCGGCCACCGAGCTGTCGGTGTTGAGGCCTACGATGAGTACGTCGCCTAATTCTTTGGCCTTTTGGAGAAGTGCAATGTGTCCGGCGTGGAGTATGTCGAAGCATCCGTTGGTGAATACCACGCGTTTGCCTTGCAATAGCGGCTTGATAGCGTTGATGTCGGCCACGAATTTGCCGCTATGCAACACGCTGTCTAACGTAATGATAGCAGTGCCGGCCTGCGACACTTTCATCTGCGCGGCGCGGTTGGCAATTTGTAACATTTGCTTGAGGGAATACTGTCCCTTGCAGGTGAGCATCGCCAAAAATGCGGTGACTACGTCGCCGGCGCCGGTGAGGTCGCATACGGTTATCTCTTGGCCTTCGCAGTGGATATATCCTTCGGCGCATGAGTAGGCCGCGATGCCTTCCTTGCCCTTGGTCATTACCACGCTTTGGCAATTCAGTCGAGCGCGAATGGCGCGTAGCATCGCGGCTTCATCCTCAGTGGAGATATTCATGCTTTGAGCCATTTGCAACACTTCGCGATGGTTGCCTTTCACAATGCCGGCGTTGGCGAATTTAGTGAATGGGGCGCGCTTTATATCCACTATGGTGGCTATGCCATTGTGATTACAGAAGCTGATAATTTCCGAGCAGATGGCGGGTTGAAGCATCCCTTTGTCGTAGTCGGAAAGCACCACCACGGAAGGCTTTAGCTCTTGGCTGATATGGCGGATGAGGTCATTGCACTCTTGCTCGGATGGAAGATACCGCACGTCGTTGTCTACTCTCAGTAGTTGATGGTTGGCTTGGGTGAGGTAGCGGGTCTTGGTGATGGTGACAATGTCGTTGTGATGGATGAGCAACGGCTCGATGCCGATGCGTTGCATCAGCGAGTCGACCTGCCGCCCGGCTGAATCATTGCCGATGCATCCGGCTATTGCTACTTTAAACGAAGACATAGCAATATGGGTGGCCACATTAGCCGCTCCTCCCAAGCGGTGTTCGGGCGGTTGGCAGTCGCACAACACGGCGCACGGCGCTTCCGGCGAAAGCCGATTTACTTTGCCGTAGATATAAATGTCGAGCATTACATCGCCTATTATCAGAATATCCACTTGGTTCATACTGCTATGCATTGTCGATGTTATAGTAAAGTGCGGCTATCCGTTGAGCGAATAATTTGTCGGAATAAGAATCTCCTACCACGATTGCTTGGGCAAAGTCGGTGTCGGGATAATCTCGGAGAATAGCGTTCGCCAACCCTATATTTGGCTTGCGCTCACGGCTGTCGGCATTCGCATCGCCGCAAATGTAAACTCCATCGATGCGGCCACCAAGTTTGGCTACTTCGTTTGCAATATATTGGCAGATGGAGGCTACCTGATTGGCATCGGCTATACCTTTGCCGATGCAAGCTTGGTTTGACACGATAAAAATGCGCTCATAGGCTGAAGCCAATTGCGCTGCATATCGGCAGAATCCGGCGGTGATGACTGCTTGAGATATGTTTGTAACATACTGATTTGGCAGAAGTTGGTTTACCACCCCGTCTCTGTCGAGCAGCAAGGTGCGATACTTGCCACTTAGGCCGTGTGCTATCACAGTTTCCCATACGTGGTCTGTATCGTTATCTACTTGTTCCGCTTCCAATATTGAGCACATGCTGTGAAAGATAACCATCACGGCATCTTGGATTTGGTCGGTATGGGTACTCGGAATGTGTATAACATTGACGCCAAGTTCTTGCGCTTCTGTGGCAGAGTGAGACCCGGTAAAGAGATAAGTGCTTAGTCCCATTCGGTGAGCTTGTGCGATGCCTTCCAAGATATTTTTCGACTGCCCGGAGCCGGATAGGGCTATTACCACATCGCCTTCTTTGGCCAAACCGCAGATTTGGCGCGAGAAGACTTTCTCAAAGCCGAAATCGTTGGCGATGCAGGTGATTAGCGAGGCATCGGTGGCAAGTGAAATAGCTGCAATCGGAGAACGTTTCTGCTTGAATCTACCCATCAACTCAGCCACGATGTGTTGAGACACGGCTGCGAAACCGCCATCGCCGAATATGATGACCTTATTCATCCGTCGACTGCATTCCATCAAATCCTTAATGCACTGTGAAATCGTTTGGCTATGGCGCGTGTCGCCCCCTAACTGTTGGAGAACAGTTATAAACGATGTGATATTCCTTTTGAGCACTTCAATTGGCATTTTCAAATGGTTGTGATGGATAGAATTCCTTGCAAAGTTACAAATAATTTAACAAATTACCCCCCCAATTGGTTAAAATATGTTAAAACTTATTTTTGTGTTTTCATTTCTTTCTTTTTTCGTATATTTGCGGAAAATTTGAATTATGAATAGGATTTGTGCGGTTGTTTTGGCGGCGGTGTTGCCGCTGTTGGCTGTGGGGCAGGAGTATGTGCCCACGGCGGAGAATTTGCAGTCGCGGCGCGAGTTTGCCGACATGCGTTTCGGCATCTTCTTGCACTGGGGACTGTATTCCACTTTTGCCCAGGGCGAATGGTATATGCAGAATGCCGGCATCCCGTTTGCGGAGTACTCCAAGGCGGCATCGGGCTTCTACCCGGCGCGGTTTGATGCGGCGCAATGGGTGGCGGCTATCAAGGCCTCGGGTGCGGGGTACATCACCATCACCACGCGCCACCACGAGGGCTTCTCGATGTGGCACACGGCGCAGTCGGCGTATAACATCGTGGATGCCACGCCGTTTGGTCGCGACATCCTGCGCGAGTTGGCCGACGAATGTCAGCGCCAAGGTGTGCGCCTACATTTATATTATAGTCACTTGGACTGGGCGCGCGAGGACTACCCGATGGGGCGCACCGGGCGGCGTTGCGGCAAAGACCCGGCCAAGGCCGACTGGCCGGCGTACTATGCGTTTATGAATGCGCAACTCACCGAACTGCTCACCAACTACGGGCCGATTGGCGCCATTTGGTTCGACGGCTGGTGGGACCACGATTCCGACCCCACTCCGTTCGACTGGCAACTCGACCAGCAGTATGCGCTCATCCACCGCCTCCAACCGGCATGCCTTATCGGCAACAATCACCATTTCGCGCCCAACCCCGGCGAGGACATCCAAATCTTCGAGCGCGACCTGCCCGGCGAGAACTCTGCCGGCTTCGTCGACGCGGCGGCCGAGGTGAGCCGTCTGCCGCTCGAAACTTGCCAAACGATGAATGGTATGTGGGGCTACAAGGTTGTAGACCAGGATTATAAGTCGACCAAAGAACTGATTCATTACCTTGTGAACACCGCCGGCAAGGGTGCCAATCTGTTGCTCAACATCGGTCCGCAACCCAACGGCGAACTGCCTGCTACCGCCCTCGACCGCCTGCGCGAAATGGGCGAGTGGATGCAGGTGTACGGCTCCACCATCCGCGGCACCGAGGCCGGCGACATCCCGGTGCAACCGTGGGGCGCGACCACCCGCCGCGGCGACCGCCTGTACGTGCATATCCTCAACTACGATAGCCGCGAAATTTACCTGCCGCTGACGTGCAAAGTACTGAGCGCCAAAGTCTTTGCCGACGGCACCGCGGTGAAGGTCACCACCACCGCCGAAGGCGTAGTGCTTACCCTGCCCGAGGTGCCCACCGCCATCGACACCGTCGTTGAACTCCGCACAAAATAGCCTTGCAAAACGCTATAATCCGCCAAAAGTGGCAAAAATTACCCACTTTTGGCGGATTATAACGCTTTTCTCAAATATTTTTGTTAACTTTGCCGAAAATCATGGATATGAGTATGGTAATTAACCTTCCGAAAGTGGCCGACCCTCGCGGCAATTTGTCGTTTATTGAGCACGGGGAGCGCGGCGCGTGTCCGTTTGAGATTGAGCGGGTGTACTGGATTTACGACATCCCGGGCGGACGCGAGCGCAACGGTCGCGCTTTGCGCCACACCACCGAAATTATTGTGGCGCTTAGCGGCAGCTTTCAGGTGGAGCTGACCGCGGCCGACGGCACCGTTACCCTCACCACACTCAACCGCAGCGACCGCGGCTTGCTGGTGTCGCCCATGACTTGGCGCCGCATCCTCGACTGCAGCGGCAATGCCGTGGCAATGGTGTTGGCTTCCGCTCCCTACGACCCTGCCGAGTATATCTTCACCAACCCCTTTGCCTGACTTCGCTTCGGCAAACAGGTCGACGAATTTAATGTAATCAGCGGCGAGCCACAAGGCGGTTATTTCTTCAGCACGATGGCTTCGGCGTTATTGGCAAAATAATCACTGTAGCCGGATAAGCGGGTGAACACCACCATAACGGTGTCGTTGCGCAATGTTACATCTTG
>JBJEKG010000311.1:0-6346 GCA_051878535.1 Muribaculaceae bacterium | reverse complement strand
ATTTTCACCACCAGAAATTTGCAAATTAACATAGTATCTACTTGTAATCGATTGAATATTAGGACATTACTTCCTGTCCTCCTGTGAACCCTCTGCACTCTGTGTTTCACACGACAGACTTTTGACACACTCTCAGGCGGGCTCAGTCGCGGTCGAGGAAGAAGCGGGGGATGTTGCACAGGAAGAGGTCGGGGCGCTTCAGCAGGTCGGCAGCAGCGCGCAGGCGCTCGACAGACACACGGCCGATGACGTAGGAGGCGGTGGCGGAGGTGTAGCGCTCGTCGATGGCGGTGAAGCCGATAGCATCGACCACAGCCGGGTCGGTGAAGCGCAGGTACACTTGCAGTTCCACATCGGTGGTGTAGTCCGGTCGGCCGATGTAGCTCATCTTCTTGTACTCGTAGCGGTAGTCGTGTCGGCGAGCCATCACATCGCTCAGGATTGACGAGGCGGTGGGCAGAGCGCCGGCGCCTTTGCCGAACATAAACTGGCGGTCGTAGCATTCGCCGCGGATGACCACGCCGTTGTACTCATCGTCGACGCTGTAGATGTACTTGGAGGGCGACACGAATTCGGGCATGACGAACATGGTGAACTTGTCGTCGGCCACCTTGACCACCTGCGCCACGAGCTTGATTTTCCAGCCTTTTTCGCGGGCGTAGGCGATGTCGAAGTCGCTGATGGCGGCGATGCCGTGGCAAAGCACTTGGTCGGGGTTGACGTACACCCCGAGCGCGTGCACTGTGATGATTACCAACTTGAACAGCGAATCGTAGCCGAGGATGTCGAACGACGGGTCGGCCTCGGCAAAGCCCAACGCTTGCGCCGAAGCGAGCGCGTCGGCGTAGCTTTGGCCGTGGTCGAACACCCGCGAGAGGATGTAGTTCGACGAGCCGTTGAGGATGCCTTTGACCTCGAGCAGCAGGTCGTTGTCGTAGTACTCTTCGAGGTTGCGAATCACAGGGATGGAGCCGCACGACGAGGCGTCGTAGAGGAACGCTGCACCGGTAGAGCGCTGTATTTCAATGAGTTCGGGTAGGTGACGGGCAATCATGGCCTTGTTGCCCGACACCACCGGAATGCCGCGCTGAAGGGCGGTTTTGACGATGTGGTATGATGCTTCAGCGTTGTCAATCACCTCCACGATGAGGTTGATTGACGGGTCTGTGAGGATGTCGTCGGCGTTAGTGGTGAGCAGCTTGGGGTCGACGTAGATGTTGCGTGGTTTAGAGAGATTGCGCACGCAGATGCGGGCGATTTCGGCGTGGGCATTGCGCGCGATAGAGATGACGCGCAGGAAGCCTTGACCCACGGTGCCGAGGCCGAACAGGCCGATGCGGAGGTTGGTATCTGTCATAGTGGTGAGTTCATAAATGGTACGAGAATTGAGTTGAGTTGGGCGTTTTCCACCAAGAAGCCGTCGTGGCCCATGTCGGAGTCGATTGCCACGTACTCGGCACGTGGCAACGCCTCGGCGAGCGCACGCATTTCCGCGGGCGGAAAGATAAGGTCGGTGGTGATACCGATGACCACGGTACGAGCTTTGATGGCGGCCAATGCGGCGGAGATGCCGCCTCGGTCGCGGCCGATGTGGTGAGTGTCGAAAGCGTTGAGAATCGACATGTAGGAGTAGGCGTTGAAGCGGCGCACCAACTTGTCGCCTTGGTGCTGTTGGTACGAGCAGGCGCGGTGCGCGGGGATGGGTACGACGGGCTCCGGGTCGCGTTGGGTGCGGTTGTAGGCCGGTCCACCGCGGTAGCTGAGCAAGCCGATGGCACGCGCGGCGGCTAATCCGGCGGCACCGGCGTCGGCACGCGGCTCGCCGTAAGATTGGTCGGCGCGGATGGCCATGCGCTGGGTTTCATCGAGTGCAATGGCCCACGGCGTGGCTAACGGCGCGGTGGCGATGAGCACCAAGCGGTCGAAGCGCTGCGGGTGTGCGGCTGCCCATTCCAATGCTTGGAAGCCGCCCACCGACGAGCCTACTAAGGTGTTGATGCGTTCGATGCCGATGGCTGTGGCAAACTGATGCAGCACGCGGGCGATGTCGCGCATAGTCAGCGGCGGAAAGTCGCCGTAGTAGGGCGCACCGGTGGCGGGGTTGATGCTTAGCGGACCGGTGGAACCGTAGCACGAGCCGGGGATGTTGGCGCACACCACAAACCACCGCTCCGGGTCGAGAAACTTGCCCTCCTCCACGGTGCCGGGCCACCAGTCGGCCACGTCGCTGTTGGCGGTGAGCGCGTGGCACACCCACACCACGTTGTCCCTGGCCGCGTTGAGGCGGCCGAAGGTGTGGTAGGCAATTTCCAACGGCTCAATTACCGCACCCGCCTCGGTACGGAACGGTTCGGTGAAGCGGTATACGTTCATAGTCCGGCGGCGGTGAAGGCTTGTGCGAAATCGGCGATGATGTCGTCGGCATCTTCCAATCCCGGGGAGATGCGCAGCAGCGTGGGCGACACGCCGGCGGCGGCTAAGTCGGCCTCGCTCAACTGTTTATGCGTGGTGGAAGCGGGATGGGTTACGGCGGTGACTGAGTCGCCAATCATAGTCATGTGCACGCAGATTTTGAGCGCTTCAACAAATTTCACGGTGGTTTCCAGCGAGCCTTGCAGTTCGACATTGAGCACGGCTCCGGCGCCGAAGCGGAAGTACTTGGCGGCGTTCTCGTGCCAAGGGTTGTCGTCGAATCCGACCCACGACACGCGCTTCACGGCTTTGCTCGCGCGCAGGAATTCGGCCAAGCGGCGGGTGGATTCCACCGCGTGGCGCACACGCAGCGAGAGCGTCTCCAGTCCGAGCATCATCAGGTAGCAGTCGAACGGCGAGGGGCATGCGCCGAGGTCGCGCAGCCCGTCCACGCGGCATTTGACGATGAAGGCCGAAGAGCTGAAGGCTTCGTGGAGGTTGAGGCCGTGGTAGCCTTCGGATGGGCAGTCGATGCCGGGGAAACCGGTCCAGTCGAAGTTGCCACCGTCGACGATGATGCCGCCCATAGCGGTGCCGTGGCCGTTAATCCACTTGGTGGCGGAGTCAGTGATGATGTTGGCGCCCCACTGCAGCGGGTTGCACAGGTATCCGGCGCAGCCGAAGGTGTTGTCGACCACAAAGGGCACGTGATGACGGGCGGCCACTGTGCCGATGCTTTCCAAATCGGGCACGGCGCAGGTGGGGTTGCCCATGCTCTCGGCGAAGATGGCGCGTGTGCGGCTGTCGATGAGCGGTTCGATGGCTTCGGCAGTGGCTTCCGGGGCGATGCGCACTTCGATGCCGAGCTTGGCGAGGGTGTGGCGGAAGAGGTTGTACGTGCCGCCATAAAGATACGGCGATGCCACGATGTTGTCGCCGGCCGAAGCCAAGCAGGTGATTGTGACCAAGATGGCCGACATGCCCGACGAGGTGGCTAATGCCCCTACCCCGCCGTAGAGGGCGGCGATGCGCGTTTCGTAAGCGCCGGAGGTGGGATTCTGCAGGCGGGTGTAGATGTTGCCCGCTTGCGACAGTTCGAACAGCCGTGCGGCGTAGTCGCACGAGGGGAAGCTGTAAGCAGCGGTGGGGTAGATAGCGTTGCCGCGGGCGCAGGTGGCGTTGTCGCGGTCGTGTCCTGCATGGATTTGCAGCGTGTCGAAGTGGAGGTCGGTGTAGTTCATTTTAAAACAGATTACTAACAAAGCGACCGGCTCATTTTCATGTGCCGGTCGCCTATATTTATACATTATTATATTATAACATAACGAGCGCGGCACAGTGATTATCCATCATGCGCATCATCATACCCATAGCCATAGCCTTGTGGGCGGAAGATTGTGTTAAATTGATAGTCATATCGGTGCTTTGCTTAAAAACTGTTGCAAAGTTACGGTTTATAATTGGAATATGCAAGAAATTTCGCAAAAAAGTAGCAATTTTTAGATAGATTTTTCGGTGGTAAGAAAAAATTTTGCCTTCGGATGTAATATTTCGACAAATGGTGCGTCATATAGGTAACTGATTGAATTAGCAAATGACCACCAACCGCAACACCGACCGCCAGCAGCAATTCCTTGCCATCGCCAACGACTACAAGAACGTGGTGGCGAAGGTTTGCTCCATCTACGCTTCGCCGGATGTGCCGTTTGCCGACTTGTATCAGGAGGTAATGATCAACCTGTGGACCGGGCTGGATTCGTTCCAAGGTAAAGCCAAAATCTCATCGTGGATTTACCGCCTCGCCATCAACACTTGCATCACCTTCATCCGCTCCAACCGCCGCCACTTCGATGGCCGCATCGGCCTCGACGACGCCTTCGACATCCCCGCCGCCGGCGACGATTCCGTGGCCCAACTGCGTGAACTATACCGACTTATCTCTCTCCTCTCCCCCATCGACAAGGCTCTCATCACCCTTTGGCTCGATGAAAAATCTTACGACGAAATCTCCGAAATCCTCGGCATCAGCAAGGCCAACGTCGGCACTCGCCTCCACCGCGCCCGCACCCGCCTCACTGAATTAGCCTCTAAATCCTGACTCTCCATCATGAATACTCCCGACCTCGATTTGATAAAACAACAGTGGCAACAACTGTCAGTGAAAGTTGACAACTTGGAACAAGCCAACCAGCGCCTCTCCGACCAATTGGCGCGCAACAATGCCAAGAGTTTCCAAGAGCGCTTGGCCGGCCGCATCAAGCGCATCTCCTGGGCCGGCCTACTGCTGCCGGTGCTCGCACCCATGCTCTACTTCAGCCTGCAAATGCCTGTGTGGATATGCTTCATCTACGCCATCTACGGCATCGCCATGTGCATCCTCAACCGCCGCCTCTCCGCCTTCATTCTCTCCAAAAACCTGCTGGAAATCTCCGCCACCGAAGCCCTCCAACACGCCACCGCCGTGCGCCTGTATCAGAAAAACGTCCGCATCCTCGGTTCACTGCTCGCCATCCTGCTGCTGTTTGGCATGTACTACGTGCTGCCGCCCTCCGAGCACCAAGACTACATCCTGATGGGCGGCCTCGTCGGCATGGTGCTTGGCCTGGCCTTCGCCATTCCCCGCTGCATCACCAACGCCCGCCTCGCCCGCCGCATGGCCCAATCCCTCACCGACCCCGACTGACCGGCCGCACAATCTCACGCAGATTTAGGCGGAACGGTGCGAGGCAATCACAGTAGAACAGGAGATTCAACAGGAGAACAGTATAATTAGCTGATTATCAGCATTGATACCTGGCGGCACACGCTTGGCTAAGGCCGGTTTTCGTGGTGAGGCGGAAGCCGAACACCGCCCGCATGGCCAAACCGCGGAGCGGTTTTGATGCGCCGGAGGCGCTTTATCTTCGTTAGCCGTGGGTTGGTACCACGGAGTGGTTCCTACCCACGGTCGGGTGCCCACCATAACCCGTTCCCCGGAGGGGATCTCTGCACCCGCCGGCGTTTTGTGTCCTGCGTAGAGATCACCCTCCGGGGAACGAATAACAACCCGAACGACACCCCCGGGAGCAACCGCTCCGCGGCAGCACCCGGGGGCTAACGAAAATATAGCGCCTCCGGCGCATCGCATGCCCTCCGGGCAACCAGCCACCGCCCGCCGCCGCGGCCATCCGGGGTCCCCCGAGGCAAGCCTCGGGGCTACAGGTGGGCGGCCATCCGGGCGCGGACGCGGCAGGCCGCCGTCCCTACTTCCGGCGAGTGCACCGGCTTCCGGCGCTGCAAAAGTGTGGCGAAGTTCAAAAGGAAGAAAGTAAAAAAGTTATATCGCGCAAACGACTCGCAAGCATTTCGAAGTAGCAGTGCCATTGCAACAGACGTAGCCCTCGCCAAGATGAAAGAAACTCCCATCTGAAGTCCAATACCAATAATCACTATCACCTCCAAATGCATCAAGTGCAGAATTGACTGAAGTGTGTTGTTCTGCCATAGCTTTACCTTCTTCTAAAGTAGGAAGACGCCAACCATTACCCATATTTCTTGCCCACTGCCTTGCAAGTTTCCATGAGAAGAAACGAGAGTCATCCTCGGATTCATACGTGTAACATTCGCGTCGTTCCATATTTAACCTCACTACAAAGCACTGGCCATTGTAATCGATTACTACGCCGCACTTTTCGAAGCGGCTTTGTTCGCTGCTGCTTAGGTTGGCCCACTCGCTTTGGCTGAAGTAGTATTTGGTGCCGTTGAGGGTCACTTGCAGGTCGAGGTTGCGCGGTTCTGTGCGATATGATTGGACGGGCTGTTCAATAGGGATGGTGTCGGCAACAGCTACCACTTGCGCTGTGTCGGTGCCGGGGGTTGGGGTGTTGCCTCCGCCGCGGGTGGCGAAGAAGATGATGGCGGCGAGGGCTACGGCGGCTGCGGCTACCGCCGGCAC
>JBJEKG010000310.1:0-6372 GCA_051878535.1 Muribaculaceae bacterium | reverse complement strand
AAGCGGGCTTGCACAGCGGCTTGCTGCGAGCCGTACTTGCTGATATTCGGGCGGTTAAACACCACCGGGTAGCGGCTTTGGGCGCCGCTGAGGCTTACTTTATGGCGCGCGGCCATTTGGCGGAACACGCTCAGGTCGAAGTTGATAATTGGATGGCCGGGCTTCCAGAAGCCTTGGTGCGCCTTGCCGGCTTCGATTTCCACCACGGCTTTGATTGCGGCCACTTCCACCCCGAGTTCGGCGGCCACTTCTTGGTAGTCGCGCTCGGTGAGGGTGAGCGAGCGCTGCGAAGTGGCGGCCTCGGCGTCGGCGATGAATTGCAGGTGGAAGGTGTCGCCGCCGATTACGAACTCGTCGCGGTCGGGGGTGAGATAGCGCACCGAATCCGGCGTATTGGTGTAGCGATATTGAGCAAACAAGCTACCGCCCCCGATGGCCGTGGCCATCAGCAGCGCCGGAATCAATCGGGAGCGGTAGTGTTTGTTCAAGGAAGTGAATTAGAGTTTGGAAATCTTTTCAAGCAGCAGGGTGAGTTGGCCCCAGAAGCGCTGAGTGGCGGGGATGTGCATACGTTCGCTGGGCGAGTGCACGCCTTGAAGGGTCGGGCCGAACGACACCATGTCGAGGTGCGGGTGGTTGAGTTTGAACAGGCCGCATTCCAAACCGGCGTGGATAGCCTTGACAGCGGGACGGATGCCGTAGAGTTCTTCGTAGGCGTCCGACGCGAGTTGGAGCAGGCGGGAGTTCATGTCGGGTTTCCAGCCGGGGTAACCGTCGCCGTGGGTAACCTTTGCGCCGGCCATAGCGAAGATTGCTTCGATGCGGCGAGCGATGTCCCACTTGCAAGATTCAACGGAGGAGCGTTGCGAGGTGGTGACGAGGATTACGTTGTCGGGCAACAGCTTGATGGAAGCGAGGTTAGTGGAGGTTTCCACGAGGTCTTCGATGTCGCGGCTCATGCCGATAACGCCGTTGGGGGTGGCGTAGAGGGCGGCGATGAGGTTGCGAGCGGTGACGGGGTCGATGCAGGTGGCGGGAGCGTCGGCGGTGGTGAGAGTGAGGGTCATGGCGTCTTCGATGCCGGCAAATTCGGCCTTGACGTCGGCTACGTATTGGTTGAACTCGGCCACGATTTGGTCTTTTTCTTCAGCCTTCACACCAAAGATGGCGTGAGCGGCGCGCGGGATGGCGTTGCGCAGGTTGCCGCCGAGGATTTCGGCCAGAGCGAGGTCGTGCTTTTGCTGTTGAGCCCAAAGGAAGCGAGCCACCAGGCGGTTGGCGTTGGCGCGGCCGAGGTGGATGTCGCAACCGGAGTGGCCGCCGAGGCCGTTGGCCACGTCGAGTTTGAGGAAGTGCAAACCGGCAGGAGTGGGCACGGGTTGGAAGTGGAATTCGCAGGTGGTGTCGACGCCGCCGGCGCAGCCCACGAATACTTCGGCATCGTCTTCAGAGTCGAGGTTGACGAGCATGGAGCCGGTAATCATGCCTTCGCCGAGGTTGTTGGCGCCGGTGAGACCGGTTTCTTCGTCGACTGTGAACAGGCATTCCACGGGTCCGTGAACCAGCGTCTTGTCGACGCATACGGCCAGGCCGGCAGCTACGCCGATGCCGTTGTCGGCGCCGAGGGTGGTGCCATCGGCACGTACCCATTCGCCTTCGACGATGGTTTTGATGGGGTTATTTTCGAAGTCGAAAGATTTGTCGTTGGATTCGCACACCATGTCCATGTGGCCTTGGAGCACCACGGTGGGAGCGTCTTCGCAGCCGGGTGTGGCGGGCACGCGCATGGCCACGTTGCCGATGGCGTCGGTCTTTGCTTCGATGCCGTGCTTGGCAGCGAAGTCGAGCAGGAATTTGCGGATTTTTTCTTCCTTTTTGGAAGGACGGGGCACTTGGTTGATTTGATCGAAGATGTCGAACAGCAGTGCCGGTTGAAGATCTTTGATTGTCATGTCAGTAACTTGTTTTATGGTAGTTTTAGCGAAAATTCGTTTAAAAAAGTTATCAAAATCTTTCGGAATGTTAAATAACTCTATTTCCGACCCCTAAGTTACAAAATAAATCGATAATTCGCAAGAAAAAACGTATTCCTTTCAAAAATTTGCATTAAATTTGCAGTCGGAAACCGATTTTTGTGTATGAAAACAGTAATTTTAGCCATAATCATCATCGCGGCGGCCTTCGTTCTGTTGGGAGTGAAGGTGCTGTTTGTGCGTGGCGGAAAATTCCCCTCGGGCCACGTGCACGACAACCCGGCGCTGCGCAAAAAGGGTATCCACTGTGCCTCATCCAATGAAAAATAATTAAACAACCCAAACTAATAATCAAATGAAACAACTCAAACTTGCAGCCGTAGCACTGATGGCGCTGTCCGTGGCCATGGTGAGCTGCACCGAAAAAGAAACCACCGCCCCCGTAGCCGAGATCTCCACTGAGACTCCGGCCCTCAACATTCGCTACATCAACGTCGACACCGTTTTGGCCAACTACACCTTGGCTCAAGAAGTGTCTAAGCAGAATATGGTTGAAGCCAACGAATACCAAGCACTGGAAACCTCCAAGAGCAACGAGCTTCAACAAGAGCAAAACCGCATCGCTCAAAAATACCAATCCGGCGGCTACCTGTCGGAAGCCTCTCTCCAATCCGACCAACAAAAGCTTGAGCAGCGCTACAACCAATCGCGCAACCTGCTGGCTCAGCGCTACCAAGCCATCGGTATGCAGCAAGCCGAGCGCATGAAAGCCGTGCAAGATTCGCTGCACAACTATCTCACCGACTTGGCCAAGGTGAACGGCTTCACCGCCATCTTGGACTACATGACCGTGCCCTACATCGACCCTGCGTTGGACATCACCCAAGCCGTAATCGAAGGCCTCAACCAGCGCTACAAACCCGCAGCCGCTCCCGCTGCTGAAGCCAAGAAATAATTCCCTCCCCCATACAGCGAAGCGAGCAACCGCCCATCCGGCCGGCTGCTCGCTTCGGCATTATAATGGTGGTTAGAGATTGCAAATGCGGCCGGCAGCGATGATGGAGCCGGTGACGGTGTTGCGAATCATGAAGATAAACGGACGGTTAACGGTGAAATCATAGCTGCCGGGGGAGGTGAGCATACCGGTGTCGGTGTGTGCTTCTACCTTTGCGCCTTGCTCGTCGACGGAAAGCATCACCTGCTGGTGGAGGCCAAAGGGTATGTGGTCGTCAATGCCGGCAGCGTCAAGGTTGAGTGTCTCCAAATCGCAGCCCATCAGGCGCAGGGCAGCACATCCTTCATTATTATCCTTTGAAATCTCAAAGCGGGGCAACGACACATTGAACAGACCATGCGAAGCGGTGGCTAACAGGTTATCCAAACGTGATGCGGTCATAGCGGAGCAGGCATCCGAAATCGAATGGCCCTCCAGCGGCATAATGATGAGCATCTCGTTGTTCATCGCATTGAATGGGATTGCCAACATTTCCACTCTGTCGTCGAAAGCGTAAGTGGCCGAGAGTTCGCTTTGGTACATCATCTTCACAGTGGAAGTGAAATCAGCACCGAAGAATTGCTTCTCGGTTGTGGCCGATTTCTTAAATTCCGATTGCCATTTGGATGCGAAGCTCATAGCGTTGATTACATGCATCGGCTGGGCTACCGCTATCATGGTGTGGTTATCATTGCCGAAGAACTCAGAGAACCACGCCGACACCTTTCGGCCTAAATTATCGCTGTTGAAAGGGAAGATTTGGGCTTGATAGGTGGAAACCATCGACTGAGAATAGTCGGGGTTGAGGGCATACTGCACATCGTACCAAATGGAGTTTGCCAACTTGAAGGTGGTGAAATCGTTTTGGCAAGGGAGCGCATTCAGTAGCTTGACGTTCAGATTGTTGAGCGCGAGGAGATTCGATACACGCAGAGCAGAGGTAATCTCCGCAGCCGATTCGGCATCGGTGGAGTTGGCCAGGATAGAGAGAACGAAGGCAGTGCTCAGCGGCGAGATGGCCATATTACGATGAGTGATCTGTCGTCCTTGGTCATCCACCTCGATGTAGGTGAGATTGTCCAAGCACTGCGCGTAGGCATTGAAGTAGTCCACCGAAAACTCATTAAGGTCTTCGTTGATAGCCACTTCAGCTGCAGAGAGGTTGATGTTGACTTGCGGTACCACAATTTCACCGCCACCATCCTCCTTGTTAGGGGCATCGTCGGAGCAAGCGCCGATGAGCAAGGCCACAACCGCCACCATCATCATAAATAAATACTTTTTCATAGCAGTAACTATTATTTGGTTTGCAAATATACACATAAAATCCAAAAAAATTGAACAATCTTGCATTAAAAAAATCCAAATCGGCAAAATGGGAGAGAAAAAGCGCAAAATTGACCAATTGATTTGATACTGCAAAGCGGAGTGAGGGGTAGAGAACCGTTTAGTTTTGGTGGCGACGGGCACGGCGTTGGGCGCGTTCGAGGGCGCGGCGTTGGGCACGGGGCAGCGGCAGGGCGGGGTTGTCGAGGAAGTAGTTGGTGATTTCTTGTGGGGTGATGGGGGCGTCTTCGTGGACAATGATTCCGGCGGAACGGGCGAGGAGGAGGAAGTTGGAGATGAAGCGGCGGTCGTCGGCGGCGAAGATGAGGTTGCCGGTGCGAATGAGGTGAATGTAGGTGTTGAGCACTTGGAGGAGGTATGCGTCGGGGCAGCGGCGGAGGTATTGGACCATGGCCGGGGTGAGGTAGGTATCGGGGACCTCGGGAGCTTCGGGAGCCTCGGGAGCCTCGGTGGCTTCGGTGGCTTCTTTAGCTATTTTAGCTTCTTTAGCTATTTTAGCTTCTTTAGTTTCGGTGGCTTCTTGGGCTTTTTTGGCGGCGCGGCGGGCGGCGCATTTGGCTCGGCGAGCGGCGCGGACTGTGGTGATGGTGGTGGCGAGTGGGTCGAAGGCGGCATCGACTTCGGCGGGGGTGGAGGCTTCGGCTACGGCTTGGTTGACGGCAGCCTTGATTTCTTCGAGGGCTTGGTTGGCTACTTTTTCGCCGCAACGGGCGAGGATGGTGCTGAGGGTGGAAAATTCGTGTGTCATGATTAATAGTATTAAATAATTCTGGCACAAAGTTAGCTCATTCAACCGCAAATCTTCGCAAAATTTGGTTTCGCCGACCAAATTTTCGACTTTTTTTGTTTGATATTCGAATTTTTTGTAAATTTGCACCTTGAAAGGTGCGAGTTATACCTAATTATGCACCTTTCAAAGTGCATTTACTAAATTTGAACGATTATGGACGCTTTATTATTGAATTATATGAAGGAGCAGCTGGCCGCGGTGTCGACCGTGTTCAAGCGCTACCTGTACAGCCAACTGCCATGGGACGATCGCATGATTGGCATCACCGGGCCGCGCGGTGTGGGTAAATCAACTATGCTGCTACAGCGCATCAAGGAGCAACCGGCCGAGGTGCAAGCGCGCTCGCTCTACATCTCCGCGGAGCAGAGCTATTTCACCATCCACACGTTGGTGGAGACGGCCGACGAGTTTGTGCGCAACGGCGGCGAGTGGCTTTACATCGACGAGGTGCACAAGTACAGCCGCTGGTCGGTGGAGCTGAAGCAAATCTACGACACCCATCCGCGGTTGCACATCGTGTTCACGGGCTCGTCGGTGCTCGACATCCTGCAAGGCGAAGCCGACCTGAGCCGTAGAGCGCTGATTTTCAACATGCAAGGGCTGTCGTTCCGCGAGTATTTAGAGCTATTCCATCGCATCACCACACCGGTGCGTTCGCTTGAGGACGTACTGGCCGGCAAGGTGGAGATTGAGGGCGTAGAGCATCCACTGCCGCTCTTTGCCGACTATCTGCGACAAGGTTACTACCCCTTTGCCGTGCAGGGCTTCTTCTACAAGCGACTGCAGCAAATCGTGCGCCTAACCATGGAGATGGACATCCCACAGTATGCCAACATGACCCCGGCCACCGGCCGTAAGCTGCACCAAATGCTCACCATCATAGCGCAAAACGTGCCCTACAAACCGGAAATCACCGGCTTGGCCAACGAGATAAAAGCGAGCCGCAACGATGTGCCATCGTACCTGCTTTATATGGAACGCGCCGGCATGATTGGCCAATTGCGCAACGATGTGGGCGGCATGCGCTCGCTCGGCAAGGTGGAGAAGGTGTATTTGGACAACCCCAACTTGATTTACGCGCTGTCGGGCGAGAACGCCAACATCGGCAACGTGCGCGAGACGTTCTTCTACAATCAAACCCGCGAGGTGTTGCCGGTCACATCGTCGGCGGTATCCGACTTTGCCATCGGCAAATACACTTTCGAGGTGGGCGGTGCCAAGAAAGGCACGCGCCAAATCAAGGATGTGGAGGATGGCTACGTGGTGCG
>JBJEKG010000309.1:0-6376 GCA_051878535.1 Muribaculaceae bacterium | reverse complement strand
CACAGCGTGCAAAGGACTCACAGGAGAACAGGAGATTTAGCAGGAGGACAGGAATTATATTATTGATATTTAATCAATTACATCCTGTTCTCCTGTTGAGTCTCCTGTCCTCCTGTGGATTTTTCTGTGGGCTTTCGAAAGGCTGGGTTCGGATTTAGGGCTTTTAACACGCTTTCCCCCGAACTCCTCTCCGCTCTCCACTCTCCGCCCTTTTTAAATTATTTTTCGATTTTATTTGGTTTGCTCGCAAATTTGTGCTAAATTTGCAGAAAATTGTGGGCGTATGCCTGCATCTAACCCTTGGAAGAAAAAACTAAACATAATCCAATAATTACTTAAACACTCATCTTATGTGGTTAACAAACTCATCTATAGGACGTAAGTTTGTGATGGCACTCACAGGCTGCTGCCTCGTTCTATTCGTTACTTTTCACGTGTTGATGAATGCTGTGGCTATCTTCTGGCCTACCGCCTACAATGCCATCTGCGGCTTCTTGGGCGCTAACTGGTATGCGTTGATTGCCTCCGCCGGCCTCGCCGCCCTGTTCATCGTTCACATCATCTACGCTCTGTGGCTCACTATCCAAAACCGCAAAGCTCGCGGCAACGACCGCTACGAAGTGACCACCATCCCGCCCCACGTGGAATGGTCGTCGCAAAACATGCTCGTATTGGGCATTGTGATCGTGGCCTTCTTAGCCGTGCACATGATTCAATTTTGGGCTAAGATGCAATTGGTTGAAGCTCTGCACACCCCGTTAGGCGACCTGCCCCAAGTGAATGGTGTGATTGCCGCTCCCGAGTTCGGCACCCTCTTCCTCCAAGCTGCTTTCCAAGAAATTTGGACCCCGATTGTTTACATCATCGGCTTCGCCGCTCTGTGGTTCCATCTCAACCACGGCTTCTGGTCGATGCTCCACACTGTGGGTTGGAACAACAACATCTGGATGGAACGCCTGCGCACCATCGGTTTGTGGTGGAGCTCCATCGTGGTTGGTCTGTTCTTCATCCAAGCCGTTACCTTCTATGTAAAAGCTAACGACCCCGAAAACAACTACCTCCAAGATCCCGCCCTCCAAGAGCAATACGCCGAATTCTGGGCCGAACAAGCTGAAACCATCGTGCCCGATTTCCAACAGCAGCTCAATGAGTATATGGCCAACGTGCCCCAAACTCAAGAGGCTATGCAACAAGCTCAAACCGCTTTCATCCAAGAAAAGCTCCCCGCATTGGTGGAACGCGCTGAATACATCGTGGCCGGTTTCGAAGCTCAATGCTCCAAAGTTGCTGAACCCGAAGTTATTACCGGTGTGAAGCAATTCGCTTCGCAAATGAAGTACTACATCATGACCGTAGCTCCCCAGGTGCAACAACCCGCTGCCGCTCCCGTGCAACAGCCTGCTGTCGATTCCGCTCAAACCGAGCAGCAACCCGCTCCCGAACAAGAAACAGTTAACCAATAAAATTTCTCAGAAAAATGACAGACCTCTCTAAAATCCAAGGCATGATTGATTCAACCCCTATCATGAAGGACTATGCCGACGTCGAATCATGCACAAAGCCTGAGTATCAAGTCGATTCCAAAATTCCCGAAGGCCCCGTTGCTGAGAAATGGACCAACTATAAAGCCCATCAGCGCTTGGTGAACCCCGCCAACAAGCGCAACCTCGACATCATCGTGGTTGGTACCGGCCTGGCCGGCGCTTCCGCCGCCTCCACCCTCGGCGAAATGGGCTTCCACGTGCTCAACTTCTGCATCCAAGACTCGCCCCGTCGCGCTCACTCCATTGCCGCTCAAGGTGGTATCAACGCCGCTAAAAACTATCAAAACGACGGCGACTCCGTTTACCGTCTGTTCTACGACACCGTCAAAGGCGGCGACTTCCGCTCTCGCGAAGCCAACGTATACCGTCTGGCTGAAGTGTCGAACAACATCATCGACCAATGCGTGGAACAAGGCGTGCCCTTCGCTCGCGAATACGGCGGCCTGCTCGCTAACCGCTCCTTCGGCGGCGCTCAAGTATCACGTACTTTCTACGCTAAAGGCCAAACCGGTCAGCAGCTCCTGCTCGGCGCTTACTCCTCGCTCAACCGCCAAATCAATAAAGGCACCGTTGAATCGTTCACCCGCCGCGAAATGCTCGACGTGGTAATCATCGACGGCCGCGCTCGCGGTATCATCGTGCGCAACCTCATCACCGGCGAAATCGAACGCTACGCCGCTCACGCCGTGGTTCTGGCCACCGGTGGTTACGGTCGCGCTTTCTTCCTGTCGACCAACGCTATGGGTTGCAACGGCTCCGCTGCCGTGCAAGCTTTCCGCAAAGGCGCTTACTTAGCCAACCTCTGCTTCACCCAAATCCACCCCACCTGTATCCCCGTGCACGGCGAAGACCAATCCAAGCTCACCCTGATGAGTGAATCGCTCCGTAACGACGGCCGCATCTGGGTGCCCAAAAAGAAAGAAGACGCCGAAGCTATCCGCGCCGGCAAACTCAAACCCACCGACATCCCCGACGAAGACCGCGACTTCTACCTCGAACGCCGCTATCCCGCATTCGGTAACCTCTGCCCCCGCGACATCGCTTCCCGCGCCGCTAAAGAACGCTGCGATGCCGGCTACGGCGTAGGTACCGGCAACGCCGTTTACCTCGACTTCAAGTACGCTATCCAGCGCTTGGGCGAAGACGTGGTTCGCGACCGCTACGGCAACCTCTTCGACATGTACCAAATGATTTCCGACGACAACCCCTACGAAACCCCCATGATGATCTTCCCCGCATCGCACTACACCATGGGCGGCATCTGGGTTGACTACGAGCTCCAAACCTCCATCCCCGGCCTGTTCGCTATCGGCGAATGTAACTTCTCCGACCACGGCGCCAACCGCCTCGGTGCTTCCGCTCTGATGCAAGGTCTTGCCGACGGCTACTTCGTGCTCCCCTACACCATGCAAAACTACCTCGCCGACCAAATCAAGGTGCCCCACTTCAAAACCGACGCACCCGAATTCGAGGAAGCTGAAAAAGGTGTACGCGCTCGCATCGAACGTCTGATGAACATCAAAGGCACCAAGTCGCCCGACGAAATTCACAAACGCTTAGGCCACGTAATGTGGAACCTCGTAGGTATGGGCCGCACTCTCCAATCCTTGGTGAAAGCCATCGACGAAATCGAAGAAGTGCGCAAAGAATTCTACAGCGACCTGCGCGTGGTAGGTAAAGCCGACGACCTCAACACCGAGCTCGAAAAGGCTCTCCGCCTCGAAGACTTCTTAGTGATCGCTCGCATGATGGCCATCGACGCCCTCAACCGCAACGAATCCTGCGGCGCCCACTTCCGCGAAGAATACCAAACCGCTGATGGCGAAGCCGCTCGCCGCGACGAGGACTACATGTACGTTGCCGCTTGGAAATACACCGGCGAAACCGAAAAGCCCATCCTCATCAAGGAGCCCCTCAAATACGAAGCCATCAAAGTGCAAACCCGTAACTACAAGTCGTAAAACCACGCGTCCCGGCTCACCCCGGGTGCCAAATAAACCTCTTAAAAATGGAAAATACTATCAGCGTAAATCTGAAAATTTGGCGTCAACGTGGTCCCAAAGAAAAAGGCCAGTTCGCCAACTACCACCTCGACAACGTGTCCACCGGCAGCTCGTTCCTCGAAATGCTCGACATGCTCAACCAACGTCTGGTGGAACAAGGTGAAGAACCCGTAGTGTTCGACAACGACTGCCGCGAAGGCATCTGCGGCATGTGCTCGCTCTATATCAACGGTCACCCCCACGGCCCGGTGCAAGGTATCACCACTTGCCAGCTCCACATGCGCAAATTCCACGATGGCGACACCATCACCATCGAACCCTGGCGCTCTGCTGCCTTCCCCGTAATCCGCGACCTCATGGTCGACCGCACCGCTTTCGACAAAATCCAACAAGCCGGCGGCTACGTGTCGTTCAACTGCGGCGGCGCTCCCGATGCCAACGCAATTCCCATCTCGAAGGAAGTGGCCGACGTGGCTATGGACTCCGCTACCTGTATCGGCTGCGGCGCCTGCGTAGCTGCATGTAAGAACGGCTCCGCCATGCTCTTCGTATCCGCCAAGGTAAGCCAATTCGCCCTGCTGCCCCAAGGCCAAGTGGAACGCAAACGTCGCGCCCGCGCTATGGTGGCCAAGATGGACGAACTCGGCTTCGGCAACTGCACCAACACCGGCGCCTGCGCCGCCGAGTGCCCCAAGAGCATTCCTCTGAGCAACATCGCCCGCCTCAACCGCGAGTTCCTTAACGCCAAATTCCACGACTAATCCCCCCACCTCATACCCACGAAAGCCGGCCGCTACACAGCGGCCGGCTTTTTTGACACACTTTCAGTGACGGCGGGTGTATACAAGAATCGCCGGCGCGGATGCGTCGGCGATTTGAGGTACCAAGCAGAATCGAACTGCTGTACACGGTTTTGCAGACCGTTGCCTCACCACTCGGCCATGGTACCATAGCGGTTTGCGACTGCAAAGTTAGCACTTCTTTTTCATTCCTGCAAATATTTTCATTAAAAAATTCTGAGAATCGACATTTTTATTCACAATTGTGGTCGAAAAGGCTAAAATTCTCGCACAAAAAAGCGGCTTAGCTGTTAATTTACAGAAATTTAATATGCTATGTCGCCAAAAATTCGTAAATTTGCACTCGAAAACAAAGAAATCAAACCAAAACAACTTATATATGAAAAAACTTTTACTCACACTTCTGACAGTGGCCGCGGGCTTCACCGCTCAAGCCACTGACTACGAGCTGATTACCTCTAACGATGCTTTGGAAGTCGGCGCCAACTACATCCTTGTAGCCAATGATGGCGCTGTGGCCATGGGCATCTACTCAAGCGGCAACAATGTGCCAGCCGTATCAATTACCGCTCCGGTAAATAACGTGGTAACAATCAACGATGAAGCCGTTGGCGTTATCACCTTGGAATCATCCGGCCGCGAGGATGGTTACAACTACCAACTCAAAGTTGAAGGCGGCTACCTCTATGCTGCCAGCACCAGTAAGAACTATATGAAGGTAAAGGAAACAGCTGACGCTAAAGCTCAAGCATCTATTACCGTGGCTGAAACTGGTGTTGCCACCATCAAGTTCGACAACAAGGACAGCAGCAACAAAGACGTCCGCAACTGGGTTCGTTTCAATCCCAACAATGGTAGCCCCATCTTCGCCTGTTACACCTCCGGCCAGCAGGATGTTTACCTCTACAAGGAGAAGACAGGTGAAGAACCCGTAGCCACTGTTGAGACTCCGGAAATCACTCCTGCCACCGGCAAGTTCGGCGGTCCTCAACAGGTGACTATCACCTGCGCTACCGAAGGCGCTGCCATCTACTACACCACCGATGGCACTGCTCCCACCAACGAATCAACCCTGTACGAAGCTCCCTTCACCGTAAGCGAAACCGCCACCGTCAAGGCTATCGCCTACGTTGACACCGACGCCAGCAAGGTTGCTTCCTCCACCATCACCATCTTGGATAGCTACAACTCCTTGGCCGACCTGCTCGCCAACGGTCCTCAACCCGAAGTAGGTGCAACCTCTGAAGAGTTCATCGTGAACTTCGACCTCATCGTATCATACGTAGATGGTGCTAACGTAATCGTTACCGACAACGGCACAAACTACACACTCATCTACAAATACGACACCGGCCTGCAACCCGGCGACGTAGTAGCCGGCGGCTGGGTCGCAACCGCTCAAAACTACAAAACTCAGTACGAGCTCGTACCCGCTGAGACCCTCACCAAAAACGGCACTACCGACGTACCCGCCTTCGCTGAATGTACCGACATGAGCCAACTCACCAATGCTGACATTTACCACATCGTGGTTGTGAAGAACGTATACTTCGCTGAAGCTACTCCCGACGCCGCCTCTAACTTCACCGCAACCCAGAACGGCGAGAACTACACTATGTACAACAAGTTCAAACTCGCAGGCGTGGAAGCCGGTTGGTACGATGTGACCTTAGTAGTGTGGATGTACTCCTCCCTCGGCTATTACCCCATCGCTTACGAAGCCATTCCGCAAGTAGCCGCTCCCGTATTTAGCGAAGCAGAAGGTGAACTGATGCTCGGTACTGACATCTACATCACCTGCGCCACCGAAGGTGCCACCATCGAATACTCCAACGACGGCGAAAACTGGCATGAATATTCCGGCGAAGCCCTGACCACCTTCACCCACATCAACTACTGGGCTCGCGCCACCAAAGAAGGCTACATCGACAGCGAAGTGACCACCGCGGCATACCAATGCAAGTTGCCCGCTCCGGAAATTCGCCCCGAAGACACCACCGTTATGCCCGGCACCGCAATCGAATTCGTT
>JBJEKG010000308.1:0-6439 GCA_051878535.1 Muribaculaceae bacterium | reverse complement strand
CGCGCGTCTCACCCCCGAAGGCTTTCCGGAAGACCCCACCCGCCTCCCCGCCTAATACGCCCCCACCTACCGCTACCTCGCCTCCCTGTGCCTTCGCCGGCTGTAAACCCTGTCTCACGCAGATTTTGCCGGAGATTGAAAAGACGAACACGAATCTCACGAATCCACACGAATCTAATTTGGCTGATTCGGAAGATTCGGAAGATTCGTGTTCGTTTTTCGAGCCACGCCGATGGCCATCCGGGTGAGTGGTCTCACGCAGATTTAGCGGGCTGCTGTGGTTTAGAGGCGGGATTCGTCTTGGTAGCTGTAGTAGGAGCCGTCGGTGAGGATGATGTGGTCGAGGAGGCGGAGGTCGAGGAGTTTGGCGGCTTCGGCGATTTTGCGGGTGAGGGCGTCGTCTTGGGGAGAGGGGTTGAGGTTGCCGGAGGGGTGGTTGTGGAAGACGAGCATGGATGAGGCGAGGTGGTCGATGGCGTGTTTGAGGATGAGGCGGACGTCGACGGCGGTGGCGCTCACTCCACCGCGGCCCACGTTGACGGCGGTGATTGGGCGGTTGGATTGGTTGAGCAGCAGCACCCAGAACTCTTCGTGGGGGAGGTGGTGGAAATAGCGTTGCATGTATTGCACGGCTACTTTGGAGGTGGTGATTGGCGTTTTGTTGTCGGAGAGTTCATCGGCGGCGGCGCGTGTGCCTAATTCGAGTGCGGCGAGCAGTGAGATTGCTTTGGCTTGGCCGATGCCTTTGAAGCTGGTGCAGAGTTCGTTGACGCTGAGGCGGGCCAAGCGGCTGATGTGGCCTTGGCTTTGGAGGAGCATTTCGTTGGCGAGTTCGAGCACGGATTTGCCGCGCATGCCGGTGCCGAAGATGATGGCCATGAGTTCGATTTCCGACAGGGAGCGGACGCCGTATTTGATTGCTTTTTCGCGCGGGCGTTGGTCAAGGACCATGTCGCGGATGAGCATTCCGCCTTTTGCTTCGCTATATTGCTGTTCCATAGTTATTTACCGCGACGGATTTCGATTTCTTCCTGCACGTTGCGGCCGCGTCGGAGCAGGATTTTGAGGGTGAATGCTTTGATGAAGCCGAGGCCGTAGCCGCCCAACTGGATGATGGCGGCCGGCACGGCCATCAGGGCGATTTTCAGGCGACGTGTGGCGATGAGTGCGCCTGCGAACACGGCTACGAAGTAGAGACCTAACAGCGCTATGAACCAAGGACTTACGAAGATGCCCAAGATGATGAGCAGTAGCGAGCCGAGCACGAATACGGCCGGCAAAGTGTGCACCAATTTGAGCGAGCCGGGATAGAGAAGCTGCAGGGTGATACGCGACATGCCGAAAACATAGACTTGGCGGAAGAATTTTTTGAAATTCACGCGGCGTTTGTGCCATACGGGGTTCTGTATCAGGCCGATAGAGAAGCCGGCTTGGCGGATGCGCGTGCTCATGTCGATGTCCTCGGAGAACATTTCGCGGAAGCCGCCCACACGCTCGTAAACGCGGCGGCTGAAGCCCATATTGAATGTGCGCGGCACGAATTTTTCCAGCGAGATTTTGCCGCCGCGGATGCCGCCGGTGGTGAGCAACGAGGTCATTGAGTAGTTGATTGCCTTCTGGGTGTCGGAGAATGATTCGTGGGCGGCATCAGGTCCGCCGAAGCAGTCTAACGGCTTGTCAGTGAGGGCTTTCTCCAAGTTGGCGAAGTATTCGGTGGGAATGACGCAGTCGGAATCGAAGAACACGAAGTAGTCGCCGGTGGCGCGTTCCATGCCGTAGTTGCGGGCGATTGAGCGGCCTTCGTTGTCCTTGAAAAAGTACTTGACATCGAGGTCGGTGACGGCTTCGACGGCCTCGCGGCAGGGTTGGGTGGAGCCGTCTTCAACGATGATGACTTCGAAGTTGCGTGCGGTTTGTTGGCGAAGGCTTTCAAGGAGTTCGGCCACTTCGTCGATGCGGTTGTAAACCGGCACAATGATTGAGAATTTCATACTCACGACATTCTGGATTTATAATCTTCGTAGGTAAATTCGCGCAACAAGTGAGCTTGACCTTGGAGGTCGACCAACCATATTGAGGGGTGGCTGATGCCGTTGAACATGGTGGTTTTCACGGTGGTGTAGTGGTTCATATCCTCGAGGGTGAGGCGTTGGCCGGGTTGTAACGGTGAATCGAAGCTCCAGTCGCCCATGAAGTCGCCGCTGAGGCATGAGTTGCCGCCGAGGCGGTAGGTGGGCTTGCCTTCCACGGCTTCTTGGCCGAGGCTTTCGGAGATGATGGGCTTGTAGGGCATCTCCAATGTGTCGGGCATGTGGCAGGCGAATGAGGCATCGATGATGGCGGTGGTGATTCCGGAGTTTTGAACTATATCTACAACTGAAGTGAGTAAATCGCCTGTGCGCCAAGTAAATGCGCTCCCCGGTTCAAGTATTACTTCGAGGTTGGGATAGCGGCGACGGAAGTCAGTTAGCAGCCGGATAAGGTGCTCCACGTCGTAGCCTTCGCGGGTCATCAGATGGCCGCCGCCCATGTTGACCCACTTGAGCTGCGGCAGGAATCGGCCGAAGTGTTGTTCGAAGGCTTGCAACACTTTTTCGAGGTCGTAACTGGTTGATTCACAGAGCGCATGGAAGTGGAAACCCTCGATGCCGGCGGGCAGGCCGTCGGCGAGTGCGTCGGCTTCTTCGCCGAATCGCGAGCCGGGCAAGGCGGGGTTGTAGAGGTCGGTTTCGATGACCGAGCACCGCGGATTGACGCGCAACCCGGGCGAGACGTGGCGTCCGGAGGTGCGGTTGTACTCTTCAACGGTGTCGGCGAACAGTTCCCACTGGCCTAACGAGTTGAAAGTGAGGTGACTGCTGCCGGCCAAGAACTCGCCGATGGTGGCTCGGGTGTAGGCCGGACAGTAGGAGTGAACCTCGCCGCCGAGGAACTCGCGGCCCAAGCGCAGTTCGTTGAGCGAGGACGCGGTGGAGGCGGTGCAGTACTCGCGGATGATTGGGAACGAGCGCCACAGGGCGTTGGCTTTGAAAGCCATGATGATGTTGACACCGGCGCGGCGTTTCACCTCGCTGATGAGGGCGAGATTGCGGCGCAGGCGGTCTTCGTAGACCACGTAGGCGGGAGTGGGTATTTCGTTGACTGTCATTCGTTTATGATTCTTATTTTGGCGTATGGAAGCAGGAGCTTGCGCGGGTCGGCGTCGTTGTCAAAGAGCACGATGATGCCATCGCCGAGGTTGGTGTGGATGAAGTCGATAATTTCGCCGCGGCCGAATTTTTGGTGCGCAATGCGCATTTTTACGTCTAATTCGTCCTTGAGGTATATTCGGAAAGAGGCATCGGCCGATGCAGTGCGTGAGGGCGAGCCGAAAGAGCGCTGAATGGGTTGTGGTGCGGCTGCGGCGGGCTCGAAGGCCGGACGCGTAGCCTTTTTCCGCTTGGCTACATCGCCTGTAAGGTATTCTGTGTCAATATCTTGCATGAAGCGCGAGCAACGCGAGCAGACGGTTTGGCCGTTGAGGAATCGTTGCTGAGCGTAGGAAAGCATGCAGAAATTTTTGGCACGGGTGATGGCCACGTAGAACAGGCGGCGCTCTTCTTCGACGCCGGCGGCGGTGTCGCTGCTCATGCGTGAAGGAATGAGTTCGTCTTCCACACCCACCACGAATATGTTGTTGAATTCCAAGCCTTTGGAAGCGTGGATGGTCATCAGTGTAACGCTGTTGGAGTTCGCCTCGTTTTCCTTGTCCTGGTCGGTGGCGAGGGCCACGTTGGTGAGGAAGTCGCCCATCGAACAGTCTTCGCCTTCGCCGGATTCGAGGCGGTCCTGCATGTAGGTGTGCGCGCCGGCAATCAGCTCCATAAGGTTCTCGTATTTGGAGATGTTTTCCGGGGTGCGGTCCGACATGTACATGGCGGCCAAACCGCTGACGGTGATGATGTGTGTGGCTATGGCTTCCACGTCGTTTTCCTTGGCGATTTTGTCGATGAAACTCTCGATTAGTTGGCGGAATTTCAGCAACTTAGCCTTTGTGCCGGAGTTGAGGTCGACATTGAAGCGATCGGGGTCGCAGAGCACTTCCCACATACTGGTTTCACCTTCCATGGCGGCGTGGTTGAGCTTGTCGATGGTGACTTTGCCGATGCCGCGGGCGGGGGTGTTGATTACGCGGCGCACACATTCATCATCATTGGGGTTGATGCCGAGGTGGAAGTAGGCCAACGCGTCTTTGACTTCTTTGCGCTGGTAGAAGGCCAAGCCGCCGTAGATGCGGTAAGGAATGTTGCGACGGCGCAGAGCCTCTTCGAGCACACGCGACTGGGCGTTGGTGCGATAGAGCACGGCGAAGTCGCTGTATGCATCGCCGGTGACAGCGCGGCGGCTGACGATGCGCGCGGCCACCACGCCGGCTTCGTCGTAGTCGCTGTAAGCTTGTGACACTTCGATCTTGTCGCCGACACCATTTTCGGAAAATACGTTCTTGCGGATTTGGTCGCGGTTGTGGGCGATGAGACTGTTGGCCGCGTTGACGATATTCTGCGTGGAGCGGTAGTTTTGCTCTAATTTGAAGGTCTCCAAAGTGGGGAACGCGCGTTGGAGGTCGAGGATGTTGCGGATGTTGGCGCCGCGGAAGGAGTAGATGCTCTGAGCGTCGTCGCCCACCACGCAGATGTTGCCGATGCCGCGGCACAGCTGCATCACAATCATGTTTTGGGCGAAGTTAGTATCCTGATACTCATCCACTAAGATGTAGCGGAAGAACTCGCGATAGTGCGAGAGTACCTCGGGATGGTCGCGGAAGAGTACGGCGGTGTAGTATAGCAAGTCGTCGAAGTCCATGGCGTTGGCCACGCGGCAACGATTCATGTAGATGCGGTAGATTTCGCCGGTTTGAGGGCGATTGGCATGCTGGTCTGATTGTTGGATGTCGCGGTCGAGGGCGTAATCCTCGGGCGAGAGGAGGTAATTCTTGGCGCGCGAGATGTCGTCCTGCACTGTTGCCGGTTTGTACACTTTTTCGTCCAATTCGAGGTCGCGGATTATCATTTTCACGGCATTGCGGGCATCGGTTTGGTCGTAGATGGTGTAGTTGGCATTGTAGCCGATGAGCTCGGCATTGCGGCGGAGGATGCGGGAGAAGATGCTGTGGAACGTGCCCATCCACAGGCGGCGGGCGGTGGTGGTGCCGGTGAGGGCTTCGATACGTTCGCGCATTTCCTTGGCGGCCTTGTTGGTGAATGTGAGCGCCATGATTCGCCCCGGCTCGTATTGCTTGGCCAGCAGGTGTACTATTTTATATGTGAGCACGCGCGTCTTGCCTGAGCCGGCGCCGGCCACCACCAACTCCGGGCCGGAGATGTACTCCACGGCGGCGCGTTGCTGCGCGTTCAGGTCGTTGAGGTAATCGGCACAACTCATACGAAACGGTTTTGGGTGGGTAGATACTCAAATCCGGCGGCGGCCAACTTGTCGCAAAGCGCCTGACGGTCAACGTTTAAGTCCTCGCAGAGGGCATCGAGCGAGGAGTATTCATCGCGCAGTTTCATATTCACCACGCTTAGCAGCATATATGGGTCTTGAGGTAAATTTTCCATAACAAACAAATTAACCTACAAAGGTACAAATTTTCCGCGATATCTGCAACCTCTTAACCGGATATTTTCAAGATTTCAAGAAGGACAAGAAACTATTCACCTATCGTGTTTAAGCGAAGCAACGAATCAACGAATTAGCGAAAACATTAAAAAAACGTCACGTTTATGTCTTACGTTATCTCATAAAACTCGAAAATTTGGTCGCGTGAACCAAATTTTGAAACAGTGCGCCAAATTTCGCGCTAACTTTGTGCCATAATTCTTTAATACTATAAATTATGACACACAATTTTACCACTCTCACCACCGTTCTCGGTCGCTGCAGCGACATAGTTGCCGACCAAGTCATCGCCGAAATCCGTTCCGCCATCAACACCGCTACCCAAGAAGGCACCTACATCCCTGAGTCCGACCTCACCGAAGTTTCCGCCGCCGTCCACCAAAAAAAGGCCGAACAAGCCGCCGCCCGCCGCGCCAAAGCCGCCGCCCGCAAAGCCCAAAAAGCAGCCCAAGCCGCCGATTCGGCGGAGCAAAGCGAATCGCCGCGCCCCACACCCGCCGCCGATTCGGCGGAGCGAAGCGAATCGCCGCGGAGCGGTTCGGTGGCTGTAGCCTCGCGGCTTGCTGCGGGGTCTGGGCAGCCGAGCGGCGCGGAAGCGCCCGACACCAACCTTGGGTCCTGTGGCGAGGCGGAAGCCGAGCTGCCGCCCGCTACCCACTCCCCTTCGGCTGAAAACAGCGAAATGGCCACCTATTTCACCCCGGCGATGGTAAAATACCTGCGCCACTGCCCCGACCAGTACATGCTCGCCGTGCTCAACAGCTACCTCCACCTCATCTTC
>JBJEKG010000307.1:0-6471 GCA_051878535.1 Muribaculaceae bacterium | reverse complement strand
TTTTTTTCTGCATTTTTTTGCTGAAAAATTTGGAGATATGCAATTTATGTTGTACCTTTGCATCGGAAATCGTTAGTTAGTCTAATCTATAATTAACACACTCCATTTTTTTTACACCTCATTATCATTATAAATTTATAAAAAACACAGAAAAATGAACACACTTTTCGTCCGCTCTCGCAATCGTGACTTCCTCAACGCCTGCCGCCGACGCGTTAACGCTCTCACCGACGAAGGCCACGCTCCTCAATCCGTCGAACATCTCTACGCCGTGGCCGAGCACATCCTCACCCAACCGGCCAACGCCTACTACGTCGACTACTACCGCGCCTGCCACATCCTCGTCGACGCCGTGTGCAAAAACACTCCCCCGGTGGCAAAATACGCCTGCTCGCAGGTGTGGGTCGACATGTACCACGACCTCCAAGACGCCCTCAAGCGCCACCCCACCCGCCCCATCCGCGATCTCATCTTCGCCCTCTGCGCCGGCGAAATCGGCCATCCGCGCCACTACATCACCGCCCGCACTGCCCGCAAAATCATCCGTAACAACCTCCACAAATTCGTAACGCTATGAAAATCACACTTTCCACTTCCGAAGTAATCGAAGGCATCTATGCCAACTCCGCATTGCGCGCCGAAGCCGCGCAATGGCCCAACGGCGCCATCGCCGCCATCCTCTCAACGGATGCCGAACCGGCACTGCGCCGCATGGCCGCCGACGCCTTCGCCGCCGCAATTGCCCTCACCGCCACCGCGGCCGTGCCATGGCAAATCCTCTCTGCCGACGACCTAACTCTCGCCGCCACTTGCCCCGACCTCGACGACGGTTCGCCGGCCTGCGCAGTCGACCTCTCCACCGCCACCGCTCTGCTCCGCAGCGCCACCACCGCCGCCCTGTTAGCCATCATCTGGCGCGGCCTCGACCACCGCCTCTACACCGCCGCCCGCGACGAAGCCGCCGCCCTCCTCCGTCCCCTCGCCACAGCCGCCTCTCCCTCGCCGGCCCGCATCCTCCCCGGTTATTAGCCTGCATCGGCAGTTCGGCTTCCGCCTCACCACAGAATCCAAAGCGGAAGCCGAACTGCTGCGCACACACGTTTTTTCCTCCTTTGCAAAATATTTGCGCCGTGGATGCGTTATATTATTGATGAAAAAGGTTTTAACTTGGATTTTGACGGCGGTGATTGCTGCGGCAGCGCTTCCGTCTTGCATCGACGACGACTTCACCACCTCGCCGTCGGACGTGTTGGTGTTCTCGGTCGACACCCTCAACATGGGCGTTGTCTTCACCGAAGAGCCCACCACCACCCACCGCTTTGTGGTCTATAATCACAGCAGCAAGTCAATATCAATCAGCAACATAGCCATGACAGGCGAGAACGCCGGCCTGTTCCGCCTCAACGTGGACGGCTTCTCCGGCACTGAATTCTCCGGGGTGGAAATCCGCGGCAACGATTCCATCTTCGTATTAGTGGCCGCCACTCTCCCAGCTAATGGCCAAGCCGTACCGGTCAACGTCGACGCCACCCTCAGCTTCATCACCAACGGCGTGCAGCAGTCGGTGGTGGTGCGCGCCACCGGTCGCGACGTCACCCGCCTACGCGCTCAAACCATTACCGCCAACACCCGCCTCACTGCCGGCAAGCCCTACCAAGTGTTTGATTCATTGGTAGTTGCGCCCAACACCACCCTCACTATCGACCCCGGCGTGGAGCTGCTCTTCCACGACGGCGCGTACATGGTGGTGCGCGGCACGTTACAGGCTGTAGGTCAAGTAGATAAGGAGATTTCCTTCGCAGGCGACCGCCAAGGCGACGTCATCACCGACGTGTCGTTCGACATCATGTCGCGCCAATGGCTCGGTATGTTCTTCACCTCCACCTCGCGCGCCAACCGCATGGACTATTGCCACGTGCGCAACACCGTGCAGGGCGTGATTGTGGACGGTTCGCTGAGCGACCAACCCGTTGATTTATCGATGATTAACACTCGCATGCGCAACTCCGGCGACATGGTGCTCGAGGCTTACCATGCCAACATCGCCGCCTACGGCTGCGAGTTTGCCGAGGCCGCCAACGGTTGCGTGTACCTCCACGGCGGCAACCACACATTCAACCACTGCACCTTCGCCAACTACTACCTCTTCTCGGCCCTCGGCGGCCCAATTGTGCAATTCTGGCACCTCAACGCCGACAGCGACGATGAAAGCGGCCGACAATTCACCGCCGCCACCTTCGCCAACTGCATTATCTATGGCAACGGTGCCGACATCTCCCACGGCAACCTCGACGACACCGACATCTACCTGCGATGCTGTCTGCTCAAGAGCAATGGCGAGGACGACGACCACTTCATCGCCTGCATCTGGGGCGAGGACCCACTGTACTACACCGTGCGCTCCGACTATTACTTCGACTACCGCCTGCGACCCGATTCACCCGCCATCGGCGCGGCCGACCCGGCGCTGACCGCCTCGCAAGCCGCCACAGACCGCTACGGCCTGCCGCGCGGCTCGCAACCCGACTTGGGCGCTTACGTGTTCGTTGCTCCGGAAGAATAACCTACTGATTATGAGAATAGTAATCCAACGAGTGAAGGAAGCATCCGTGGCTGTGGCCGGCGAAGTCATCGGCCAAATCGGCCACGGTATGATGGTGCTCGTGGGCGTGGAAGAGGGCGACACCGACGACGACTGCCGCTGGTTGGCAGCCAAGACCGTGGCGCTGCGCATCTTCGACGACGAAAACGGCGTGATGAATCGCTCGGTGGCCGATGTGGGCGGCAACGTGTTGGCTGTGAGCCAGTTCACCCTCACCGCATCCACCCGCAAGGGCAACCGACCCTCCTACATCCGCGCCGCCGGCCACGAATTAGCCACCCGACTGTACGAGCTCTACGCCGAATTAGTGGCGCAAGCCCTCGGCCGCCCCACCGCTATGGGACGCTTCGGCGCCGACATGCAAGTAAGCTTAATCAACGACGGCCCGGTCACCATCATCATCGATTCGCGCCTGCGCGAGTAAACTAAAATGTGCCCACGATGCGCAGGTGTTGCACCGGGTAGAACGGGTCGTTGGTAATGATGGTCAGCCGCTGATTCAGCAAGGCCCCATTGAGCCTACTTGGGTCAACTTCAATCACGATTTCCGCCGTCTTACCGCGCTTCACCGTGGTAGTCTTCATCGTAGCTGTAATTGCCTCACAATCAGCATATACGCGGCGAATAATCAACTTATCCTTGCCGCGATTTTCCACCGTAGCGGTGGCGCGAATCACTCCGCCGGCACGGTCAATCCGTCCGAAATCCACGCGGTACTGACCTATCACCGCCACCGGCGCATCGGCTCGTTGCTGCTCGGTAAGGTGGCTGAAATCCTCCACGCGGTTGATAGTGAAACCGAGCGAGCGCTCCACCCCATTGACAGTCAGCCGAATAGAATCCTCCACAAGGCCGTATTCCGGGCACTTCTGCGGGTCGATGTAGAAAATGATCTGCGTTTGGTTGCCGGGCGCTACCTTAGCCGGAGCCACGTTCACCCGCAGCCACTTAGGCGTCTGTGTTACAGCTATTTGCAGCGTGTCCGCGCTGCGATTGTAGCCTTCGGTATACACCGAACGCACTCTGTCGCCGGTCACCTCGCCCAGCATCACCGGGTCATGCACCAGTCGTAGCAATCCAAAGTCCACCGGAAAACGCTGTGCCACAGTGGCTACGCTACCGATAACTGTACCGGTAATGGCGAGCCGCGTCTTCGACGGCGTGCCCGTGGTTTCCACGCTGATATATTTGGTGAAGTGCCCCGGACGGCCTGCAGGGTCGAAGGTAACCATCACCACGGCCGAATCGCCCGGCGCAAACGCCTCACGCGGATAGTCCGACAGCGTGCAGCCGCAGGTGGTACGCGCCGACACTATCGCCATCGCCTCCTCCGTGTCATTATACAACACAAACCGGCACTCCACCCGGCCGCTATCCTCTTCGATAGCCCCGAAATCGTGCACCGTAGCACTCCACCGCGCCTGCGCGCAGAGCGCTCCCAAAAGCATAATCGCAAGCAATACCTGTTTCATACCGCAAAGTTAATAAATTTTTTCCGCCCGCGCAAATCCCCGGCAAGTTTCGTGCCGGAGGCTTTTTGCAGATGCTTCGAGCTTCTGCTCGTTCGGAAGCCGCGCCGCCCGCTTTTTTTTGTAACGGCTCTGAGCTTTAGCGAAGCCTTAGTAGGCTAATTGCACGTTGTCGACCCACAGGGTGAGGCCCACGGTGCCTACGTAGGCTTCGCCGGAGGCGGCGGAGAACATCACCAGCAGGTGAGTGGGGGTGGCGTCGGGTGCGTCCCAGCCTACTTCGGTCACGGGCACCATCTTGCCTTTGGAATTGCGCGCATAGTAGCGGTGGTCGCCGGTAATCAGGCCCATGTAGGACTTGTAGAACGGCTGCGAGGTGATGTCGCCATAGTGCACGGTGAGGTGGTGGCCGTTCACCCAACCGTTGGTGGAGGCGCCGAAGCGCTCACGACCTGTGCCCACGCGCTTGGCGTATAGATTGCCGTCGGCATCCTCCCAGCGGCGCTGCAGAATGATGAACGCTTCGGCATTGTCGTGGCCTTGCAGGGTGCGCTGCTTGGAGAAGCCGGAGGAGTAGGTGCGCGTGTTGCCCGCGGGCATCTGCACTTTGTAATCAAACACTAAGGCGGTGGGGCGCTTGGTGAACGGCACGCCCATCTCCATCTTCGAGTAGGGGTCGGAAGTCGAACTAATCGGCTCGAACATCCGGCCGGTGAAAATCGACCCGGCCACCAGCACGTTGATGTTGATGATGCCGATGGCCTTGCACTTTTCGATGATGGTGGTCATCTTGCAGCAGCGGCCGCCGCCCTCGCGCGTGTCGGGAAACACGGCGTTGGAAGTCTTGGTGATGCCGCACACCTTGGCCATCACGTTCGAAGTGGCCCAGGGCGAACCGCCGGTGGGGGTGTAGGCTTTGTCGCCCTCGATGGTGGCCGTCGGACCGATTTCGTACACCGTTTTGTTGGCGCCGCCGATGATGCGCGATTCTTTTATGTGACGTGTGACCCACTGCTCGAAGTCGCCGTAGCGCAACGATTCACGCTGTTCGGCTACGGCGGCCGGGGCCAACATCAATATAAATATAATAATGTGTAAAATTCGTATCAGCATATCATTCTTAGTAAAAGGAATGCAAAGTTAACCAAAAAAATTGTCAAATGTTCGTTGATTATCCCTTTTAACCAACTTTATCACCTTTTTGACCAATATTTATCACTAAGGAAAAGTCACTGCAATGTAACTATTCAGCTATGTTTGCAAAACTGATAAAGATAAAAGAAAAGTCGGTAGGAGTTACGAATTTTAAACGTAAAACGTAAACGTAGAACGTAATTATTTCAATTTTCTCGTTACATTATCGAGGAATAAAATTACGTTTTTACGTTTACGTTTTACGTTAAACCTCCAAAGGTGCATAGCTGAATAGTTACCACTGCAATATAACACCGTTAATGATTGTTAAATAATTTGAGGGTATGGAAATTTTCGCTAAATTTGCGGTGGAATAACCTTGAATACTGCGGAATCAGCCGCTTACCTCGCGCTCGACAGTGTTGGCTGCCGAGTTGAACATCATAGATAAACAACTATTAATCAACATATTACTAACTAAATCTAAAACAACATGAAGAACTCGTTACGCAATTTCGCTTTGGGCGCAGCATTGGCTGTCGGCTCAATGGCGTTTGCACAGCAAGCCTTCACCGTTACCGAAAATTTCGTTGCGAAGTATGGCACTGACGTCCTCGGTGTTACTCCGTCAGCCGAAATGCGCACCGGCGCCGGTTACAACGGTAAAGTGTATGCTGTAGACAAGAAGAATCACCGTATCGTGGCTTTCGATGCTACCGGTATGACCGTGGTTCGCGATGACCTCCGCGAAGATCTCACCCAAAAGATTGATGCCGAAACCGGCCAACCCGTGGTTGACGAAGAAGGCAATCCCGTTATGGTTGTGTCCGGCACCGTGGGCACCGCCCTCGCTATCGACGACGCAGGCAACATGCTCTTCACTTGGGGCTGGCCCAACTCCACTATGTCCAAACACTTCTACATCGCTCCCGCTGATGGCTCCGGAATCATCGACCTCGGCGAAGAAGCTCCCTACGCAGGCCTCGACGACAACTCGTTCGTACCCTCTCGCACTGACAACCTCGGCCGCATCGTGGGCGACATCATGAGCGAAGAAGGCGGTATCCTCTACGTAGCCACCAACGCTTGTCCTAACGCAGGCGGTCTCCACATCGCCAAAGGTGCTTACGTTGAAGACACCTTTGAATACTCCGGCCGCGCTCTCGTCACCGCACCCGAATCTCAATCCATAGCAGTGCCCATGTTCAACACCATCGAAGAACAACTCGCTGCCGACCCCATCTACGACGCTTACTACATGATTCG
>JBJEKG010000306.1:0-6509 GCA_051878535.1 Muribaculaceae bacterium | reverse complement strand
AGCCTAAGAGTCAAAAAGTTTCAAAATCCGCTAATTTTTTTCTGTCAAACTCCCGCTCGGCAAGACAGCAGTTTTGCACAACGCCTCGCAGCAATCCGCAAATTTGCCGCGGCACTGTAGTATTTATCGCTGAGGGAATTCATCAAAAATTTGCGTGATTCAGCTAAATGTCGTAAATTTGCAGTGGATTTTCCTTGCTATGAATTATGACTGATGTAAATGAGATGAATCAACCGCCGCGCCATTGGTATGTGGCTGTGGTGAATCATAATAGCGAACGCAAAACGGCCGAACGGCTCAGCAGCGACGATTGCGAATGCTACGTAGCATCGCAGTCGGAAGTGCGCGTGTCTGCGGCCGGACGCCGCCGCACTGTGGAACGCGTGGTGATTCCAGCTCTGCTGTTCATCCGCTGCAGCGAGCACACTCGCCTGCGCGTGGTCAACACTCCCTACATCTACCGTTTCCTCACCAATCGCGCCGGTGCACCAAACCCCTACGGCAAACCCGTGGCCATCATCCCCGACGACCAGATGCAACAGCTGCAATTCATGCTCGGCCACAGCGAGCGACCTGTGGAGATGGTGGAACGCTCATACGCCAAAGGTCAACGTGTGGAAGTGGTGCGCGGCCCCTTGCGCGGGTTGCAAGGCGTGGCAGCCACCGACACCGATGGCCACGCCTACATATACGTTGACTTCGACCTGCTCGGCGCCGCCCGCACCAAAATCCCCCTCACCGACATCCAACCCGCCCCATAACCAATAAGCTACTGTAGCTAATAACCAAAAATCTGCCAAATCTGCGTGAGACCCTCCGTCGGCCTCACCTCAGCCTATAACCAAAACAGCCCGCCGGGTTAGGGCGGGCTGCATGTTATTGGCCTAAGTAGGATTTAAGCAGTCGGCTCTTTTGGCCTTTGAGCCGTCGGATGGCTTTCTCCTTAATCTGGCGCACACGTTCGCGCGTGAGATCGAATTTGGCACCGATTTCCTCTAAGGTCATCTCCTGGCAACCGATGCCGAAGAACATCTTGAGGATTTCGCGTTCGCGCTCGCCCAACTGACGAAGAGCGCGTTCCACCTCGTTGGAGAGCGACTCCTGCACCAAGGTGGCGTCGGCCAGCGGCGCATCGTCGTTCGACAACACATCGAGCAACGAGTTGTCCTCGCCCTCCACAAAGGGGGCATCGACCGAGATGTGGCGACCCGACACCTTCAGCGTGTCGGCAATCTTGTCCACAGGCACGTCCATAGCCCGCGCTAATTCCTCGGGCGACGGACGGCGCTCGTTCTCTTGCTCGAATTTGGCGAGTGCCTTACCGATTTTATTGAGTGAGCCTACCTGATTCAGAGGCAGACGCACGATGCGCGATTGCTCGGCCAGCGCTTGGAGAATGGATTGGCGAATCCACCATACGGCGTATGAGATGAACTTAAATCCTCGCGTTTCGTCGAATTTTCTTGCTGCTTTAATCAAGCCTAAATTGCCTTCGTTGATGAGGTCGGGCAGCGACAAGCCTTGGTTCTGATACTGCTTGGCCACCGACACTACAAAGCGGAGGTTTGCACGGGTTAGCTTTTCGAGGGCACGCTCATCACCGTCCTTGATGCGCGCTGCAAGTTCCACTTCTTCTTCCACGGAGATGAGTTCTTCGCGGCCGATTTCCTGCAGGTACTTGTCGAGCGAGGCGCTTTCGCGGTTGGTGATCGATTTGGTAATTTTTAACTGTCTCATGTCGTATTTTTAACCGAGTTGATGCTAAAACGTGCAAAGTTACGAATTATTGTTCAATTAACCAAATATTTTTCACAAAAACCGCAAAAAAAGCGAAGAGCAGAGTGGCGCGGCATAAAAATTAACCAAACATCACTTCGTGTCATTTTTTTTTGCTAACTTTGCACCGCAATGATTACAAAACTACACACATTATTACACCGCTTGCGGCCGTGGGCATTCCCCGCGGTGGTTTGGCTCATCCTCAGCGTAATGATTATGGTGATGATGTACTACACGGCGGGGTGCACACCGGCCGTATTCCTTACCGAGGCGGTGTGGGTGCTGTTGCCGTGGGTGCTTATGCCGCAGCGTTGGCGCTCCTGGTGGCTCATCTTGCCCACGCTATATACAGCCTCGCTAATAGCCAATGCCTGCGTCTTCCGCGTATTCGGCGACTTCATCCCGGTCGACTACTTCTTCCGTTCGTCGAGTTACCAAAGCGAGGTATTAGCATCGGCTCGTTCCATACTCCGACCGGTTGATGTGATTTACCCCATAGGTTTAATCGCTATCATCGTGCTGTGGTTCGTCCGCTACCGCCGCAACACGCCTACATTCAGCCTACGCACCAAGATAGTGGCCATAGTCGCCACCTTCCTGCTCTCTTTTGCAGGATACTGCTTCCAAATATATCGTGAGGTGCGGATAACACACCAGTCTTACGGCGACTGCTTCGTCCGAAGCTTTCAGCGCAAGCACTGCCTGAGCCAAGACTTCACCCACCGCGGGTACATAGTATCATACGCTCACCATACCATCGACTATCTGCGACCCGTCAGTGAACTCACAGCCGAGGAATTAGCTGCTGCACAGCAGTTCCAGCCACAAGGCGACCTGCCGGCCGACCTGCGGCAAACCTTCGCCGCCAACCGCGGCAAAAACCTCATCGTGGTAATGGTGGAATCGCTTAGCTCCGTAGAGCTCAACACACGCATCAACGAGGTGCAGCTCACACCCACCCTCGACAGCCTGATGCAAGACTCAACCGTGCTCTCGCTCACCGACATCCAATCAATCGTGGGCATTGGCAACTCTTCCGACGGCCAACTTATGACCCTCACCGGATTAGCTCCTGCCCCGGCATCAGCCTTGTCATACACTCAAAATTACACCTCCCTGCCATCGATAATTCATGCCGGCAAATTCGCCTCCTCTCACAGCTTCAGCGGCGACAGCCCACTCATTTGGCAAGCTCACCGCTACCTCACTGCCGCCGGCGTCGGCAACATCATCGGCATGCTTTGCGACAACCCTACCCAAGGCAAGGACGAAGTCATCTTCAACGCCGCCTTGCGCCAGCTGCGCACCGCGCCACAGCCATTCTTCGCCATGGTCATCACCGTGACCATGCACCCACCTTACCTTGCCGTGAAATCGCCCGCCACAGCCATTGCCGATGCGCCCATCGACGACAACCTCAAATGGTTCTACCAAGCCACACGATACACCGACCAATGCATAGCCGACTTTCTTGCTGCGCTGAAAGCCAACGGCTTATACGACAACTCCGTGATAGTAATCGTAGGTGACCACTCCTGCCTGTTAGTCAAGGATTCGCCCATTCCCATGTTCATCCTCAACTCGGGAATACCACACCGCATCACTCCCGACCGCGCCCTCACCCAGCTCGACATCTACGCCACCCTGCTCGACGTGATGGGCCTGTCCGACACCGACTACTGGCCCGGCATGGGACAAAGCGCCCTACGCCCCGGCCTCACCTCGCTCACCGACGACGAACTATACCAACGCTCCATCCTTTCCAAACGCCTGCTCGAAAACGACTACTTCCGCACCAGCCCATAGCCACTTGTAGAATATACGCAAGCTAAGGTGACAGAATGGGTGACACTTTGGCACGCTGAGGCGGTTGGCACGAGTGTTGCAGATTGTGAGTTGTAACTTTCAATTTTACAAACTATGAATTTCAACAATTTCACAATCAAATCGCAAGAGGCTGTGCAACGCGCCGTGGATGTGACCCGCGCCGCCGGCAGCCAGTCGATTGAGCCGGTGGCTCTGCTGCGCGGCGTAATCGACAAAGACGAGTCGTTGGTGAAGTTCCTATTCCAAAAGGTGGGCGCTAATCCGGCGACTGTGGACGCGGCCATCGAGCGCGAGCTGCGCACACTGCCCAAAGTAAGCGGCAGTGAGCCGTTTTTGAGCCGCGAATCGCAAGATGTGTTGCAGCGTGCTGCAGACATCGCTACCAAAATGGGCGACGAGTTCGTTACCCTCGAAGCCATGCTGTTGGCGCTGTTCGAGGTGAACTCTTCCGCCTCGAAGATACTGAAAGATGCAGGCGTGAGCGCCGATGAGCTGCGTGCCGCCGTCGACGAACTGCGCCGCGGCACCAAGGCCACAAGCGCCTCGGCCGAAGATACTTACAACGCATTGTCGAAGTACGCTATCAACCTCAACGAGCGTGCGCGCAATGGCAAACTCGACCCGGTAATCGGCCGTGACGACGAAATCCGTCGCGTGCTCCAAATTCTGAGCCGACGCACCAAGAATAATCCCATGCTTATCGGCGAACCGGGTGTGGGTAAAACCGCCATCGCTGAAGGCTTGGCCCAGCGTATCGTGCGCGGCGACGTGCCCGAAAATCTGCGCTCCAAACAGATTTTCTCGCTCGACATGGGCGCATTGGTGGCCGGTGCCAAGTACAAAGGCGAATTTGAAGAGCGCTTGAAATCAATCGTGAACGAGGTGACCGGTTCCGACGGCGAAATCATCCTTTTCATCGACGAAATCCACACCTTGGTTGGTGCCGGCAAGGGCGAAGGCGCCATGGATGCCGCCAATATCCTCAAACCGGCGTTGGCCCGTGGTGACTTGCGCAGCATCGGTGCCACCACCTTGGACGAGTACCAAAAGTACTTCGAAAAGGATAAAGCCTTGGAACGCCGATTCCAGAAGGTGATGATTGACGAGCCGGATGAAGAATCGGCCATTGCCATCCTCCGTGGTCTGAAAGAGCGCTACGAGAACCACCACAAAGTGCGTGTACGTGATGAAGCCATCATCGCCGCCGTGCAGCTGTCGGAACGCTACATCACCGACCGCTTCCTGCCCGATAAGGCCATCGACCTCATCGACGAAGCTGCAGCCAAGCTCAAGTTGGAAATCAACTCCGTGCCGCAGAGCATCGACAGCCTACAACGCGCCATCACTCAGAAAGAAATCGAGCGCGAAGCCATCAAGCGCGAAGGCCAAACCGACCGCGTGGCTGCCATCGAGCGAGAACTCTCGACCATGCGCGAACAACTCAAAAGCGTCACCGCAAAATGGCGTGCCGAAAAAGAGCTCATTGAAAAGATTCAGCAAAACAAAATCGACATCGAGCAACTCAATTTCGAAGCCGAACGCGCCGAACGCGAAGGCAACTACGCCTTGGTGAGCGAAATCCGCTACTCGCGCATCCGCAACAAGCAGATGGAGAACGAGCAGATTCAAGCTCGCCTGCACGACATGCAGGGCGACAAGGCGCTGATCAAGGAAGAAGTCGATGCCGAAGACATCGCCGACATCGTGTCGCGCTGGACGGGCATCCCCGTGTCGAAGATGGTCACCGGCGAACGTGAGAAACTCCTTCACCTCGAAGAAGAGCTACACCGCCGCGTGGTCGGTCAAGACGAAGCCATCGCCGCCATCGCCGATGCCGTGCGCCGCTCGCGTGCCGGGTTGAACGACCCCAAACGCCCTATCGGTTCGTTCATCTTCCTCGGTACCACCGGCGTGGGCAAAACCGAATTGGCCAAAGCGTTGGCCGAATACCTCTTCGACGACGAGAACATGCTCACGCGTATCGACATGAGCGAGTATCAGGAGAAACACTCCGTGTCGCGACTGGTCGGTGCCCCTCCGGGCTACGTGGGCTATGACGAAGGCGGTCAACTCACCGAAGCTGTGCGCCGCAAACCCTACTCGGTGGTACTTTTCGACGAAATCGAGAAAGCGCACCCCGATGTGTTCAACATCCTGCTTCAAGTGCTCGATGATGGCCGCTTGACCGACAACAAAGGCCGCTCGGTCAACTTCAAAAACACCATCATCATCATGACCTCGAACCTCGGTTCGCAGCTCATCCGCGAGCGCTTCGAACACATCACCGATGCCAACCGCAACGAAGTGGTGGAGAAGACCAAGCTCGATGTGCTTGAGATGCTCAAGCAGACCATCCGCCCCGAGTTCCTCAACCGTATTGATGAGATTATCATGTTCACCCCGCTCAACCGCGCCCAAATCGAGGAAATTGTGCGCTTACAGATTGAGAACGTGCAACAGATGCTCCGCCAATCCTCCGGCATCGAGCTCACCGCCACCGACGCCGCCATCAGCCGCTTGGCCGACGAAGGCTTCGACCCCGAGTTCGGCGCTCGACCCGTGAAACGTGCCATCCACCGCATGGTGCTCAACCGCCTCTCGCGCGACATCATCGCCGGCACCGTCACCGCCGACCATCCCATCGTGATCGACACCACGCCCGATGGCTCTCTCACCTTCCGCAACTAATCCATCCATATCTTTGAGCGTAGCGCCCACATCGGTTATCCGGCGTGGGCGCTTTGCTATGTGCTATCGGGAAAAGTGTTTACTTCATAAACACGAAGTAGACCGCCGCGATTAGGCAGATGAATGCCGCGAGGTGATTCCAGTGAAGCTGTTCGCCGCGGAAGAATACCACTGTGAATAAAGTAAAGATTATCAAGGTGATAGCTTCTTGCAAC
>JBJEKG010000305.1:0-6569 GCA_051878535.1 Muribaculaceae bacterium | reverse complement strand
AATTTCATCCAAAAAGGGAGGAAAAAGGCGAAAAAACCACATTTTTGGCAAAAATACGGCCGCGAGAGCATGGGTAAAAGCCACCAGCCGACCAATCCTCGGGAAAATTGGTCAAAATAAAAATTTCACCCAAAACAAACGCAAACAAGCGCCCAAAATTTACATTTACACCATCACAAATTCAAATTTCTAATTTGCAAACCGAAATTTACAATCCAAAATCACCGAATTATTTACATTTACATTTCTAAACTAAATGTAGTGGCGTGTGTTTGTAAATGAGTTTAGAATCACCTCACGCCGATCTCAACCCCCAGTTACAATCATTCGCCACGCGTTTACATTTCCAAAATTCGGCGTTAAAGATTTCTTAACATATTAGTTAACTTGTTGATTTTCATACTACTTACATCAGTTTCTTGAAGTAATTAGTGAAGATTTTGTGGCGTCGGGTCGTTTTATCTATGATTTTGCAACTAATTCATCAATTCAATCTGATTAATTGATAGTTGCGCAACTTTATCTAAATATTTAGTAGAAGCGCCATAACTGCTGGTACTTCACTGTTTGCGAATGTAATTCACGTTTGCAAATTTGCGGTTTGCATTTCTAATTCAATTTTCTTAATTAATTATTTGCATATTTGAATTTTTCTTTTTACATTTGCACCGCGAAACAATTCCGCCTTTTTTCACCCTTTTTACCCCGTTTTTAGTCATGGATATAGTCAACCGTTTGCTCGCCTTCAAAAATTGGACAAATCTCACTTCCTCGCAGTTCGCCGACAAAGCACGAATTCCGCGCCCCACTCTGTCGCAGTTCCTCAACGGTCGCAACAAGCGTTTAAGTGACGACCTTATCTCGAAGTTGCACGTTGCCTTCCCCGAACTCAACGTGCTGTGGCTGCTTTTTGGCTCGGGAGAGATGTTGGTGAACCGAAATATCGATTTCTCAGAGGGCAAAAATGCCGATTTTGAGGGCGGTTTATTCAGTCAAACCACTGACCAGCAAACAGTTACCCCCGACAATTTCGACCAAAATTTTGTCGAAGATTTTGAACAAAGTAGCATTTTGACCGATACAGCCGACAAAAACGCGCAAAATCGGCCATCCGGCGTAGCTACAACACCACAAGCAGCCGCGCAAAATACACGCACTGTCACGGTTGCGCAACCCGCCGCTCAACCCGCTCAAGCGCCGGTGGCCGCCAACGACAACACGGCACAAGCTTTACTTGCCGAAGCGTTAGCTCAAGCAACGCAGGCGCCGGGCATCCCCTGCAAGCGCATCAAATACATCACCGTCTTTTACGACGACAACAGCTACGAAGTCTTCGCCCGCCCCGGCCAAGCCCCCCAGTAACCACCCCGTCCAAGCCCCCCGGCAGCCCCACCCACCGTGGGTCCTGTGCTGAGGCGGAAGCCGAAGTGCCGCGCGCCGGCCTTTTTGCATCCGCTTCGAGCTCCTGCTCGAGCCGCACGCCATGCCCGCCGCCCGGCCATCCGGATATGCCGCAGCAAGCCGCGGCACTACATGCCCGTTGAGCGCTTTATTTATTAAGGTGAAATTTTTTGGCGGAAATGTGTTGAGGTATTATTTTTTTTGCTAAATTTGTAGTCGGAATATTTTGCTCCTATTTATCATTGCAAAACCGACCATAATAGCATGTTTAAGCGCATCGTGAAATTTTATGTTGATGGCTTCCGGCGGATGACTGTCGGACGCAGCCTTTGGGTGCTGATTTTGATTAAGTTAGCGGTGATATTTTTGGTGCTGAAGTTGTTCTTCTTCCCCGACGCGTTGGGTTCTCTGTCCTCGGATGAAGAGCGCGCAGAAGCGGTGCGTAAGAATCTGACTGAGAGTGTACAATAGCAAATAATAAACTAATAACCCTTAAACTAATCAGAATTATGAATGAATTGTTAATGACGGTGATCGACTGGTCGCGTGCGCAGTTTGCGCTGACGGCCATGTATCACTGGTTGTTTGTGCCGCTGACGATAGGCTTATCGTTGGTGGTGGCAATCATGGAAAGCATCTATGTGCGCACCGGCGATGAGCGGTGGAAAGGTATCACCAAATTCTGGATGACGCTGTTCGGCATCAACTTCGCCATCGGCGTGGCCACCGGCATCATCCTCGAGTTTGAGTTTGGCACCAACTGGTCGAACTACAGTTGGTTTGTGGGCGACATCTTCGGCGCTCCGTTGGCCATCGAGGGCATCTTTGCCTTCTTCATCGAAGCCACATTTGTGGCCGTGATGTTCTTCGGCTGGAACAAGGTGAGCAAACGCTTCCACTTGGTATCCACTTGGATGGTGGTAATCGGCGTGACCTTGTCGGCCCTGTGGATTCTCGTGGCCAACGCGTGGATGCAATATCCCGTGGGCATGGAGTTCGACCCCGGCCAGATGCGCAATGAGATGAGCGACTTCTCGCAGGTGGCCTTCAACCCCATGGCCATGAACAAATTCTTCCACACCGTGGCCAGCACTTGGACCTTGGCCGGCGCGTTTGTGGTGGGCATCAGCTGCTGGCTGATATGGCGCCGCAGCAATGTGGAAGGCGCACGCCGCTCGCTGAAGGTGGGCGCTTGGGTTGGCTTGGCCGGCATCCTCTTCACCATGTGGACCGGCGACGGCTCCGCTGTGCAAGTGGCTAAAGTTCAACCGATGAAGCTCGCTGCAATGGAAGGCCTCTACGACGGCAAAGTGGGTCAAGAACTTGTGGGCTTCGGCATCCTCAACACCGACAAGGTGCCCGGCGATGACCTCGAAGCCATCCACTGCGAAATCTCCATCCCCTACGGCCTGTCGATTCTCGCCAACCACGACCCCAACACCTTCGTGCCCGGCATCAACGACCTGCTCAACGGTGTGGCCCTAACCCCCGAAGGCGACACTATCAACACCGTGTCATACGCCGACCGCATGGCCATGGGCCGCAGTGCGCAAGAAGCCCTGCGCCAATACGGCGTGGCTAAGGAAGCCGGCGACACTGCCGCTATGGCTGTAGCCGCCAAGACCGTGGAAGATAACTTCCAATACTTCGGCTACGGCTACTTGGAACGTCCCGAAGATGCCGTGCCGCCCGTAGCCCTCACCTTCTACGCCTTCCGCGTGATGGTAATGGTCGGTGGCCTGCTCTTGGCACTGTTCATCGCCTGCATCGCGCTTGGCAAATGGCGTCCCACTTGGTTGGAACACCGTTATGCGCTGTTTATCGGCATGTTGGCCATTCCTTTGGTTTACGTATGTAGCCAAGCCGGATGGATTGTGGCCGAAGTGGGCCGTCAACCTTGGGTTATCCAAGACCTCATGCCCACCTGCGCCGGCATCTCCGCTGTGGAAAGCAGCTCCGTGCAACTCACCTTCTGGTTGTTCCTCATCCTGTTCACCGGCCTGCTGATTGCCGAAGTGAGTATCATGGCTCGCTATCTCAAGCGCTCATTATCCAAAGACATCGAAAAACTCTAACAAGCTAAATACCCGAAACTATGACTGAATTAGAATTCTTACAAGCCTATTGGTGGCTTCTGATCTGTGTGTTGGGAGCAGCGCTTGTGTTTATGCTATTCGTGCAGGGCGGTCAGTCGATGCTCTACTGCAAAGCCGACGAATCCACCCGCCAACTGTTGGTCAACTCGCTTGGCCGCAAATGGGAACTGACCTTCACCACCTTGGTGCTGTTCGGCGGCGCCTTCTTCGCCTCGTTCCCGCTGTTCTACTCCACCAGCTTCGGCGGTGCCTACTGGTTGTGGATGCTCATCCTGCTGAGCTTTGTGCTCCAATCCGTCAGCTATGAATACCGCCGCAAACCCGGCAACATCTTCGGCACCAAGGTCTACGACGCATTCCTGCTGTTCAACGGCGTGGCCGGTTGCGTGCTCCTCGGTGTGGCCGTCGGCGGCCTGTTCTTCGGCGGCAACTTCGAAGTGTCGCACTCCAACCTGTTGGACGCTTCCTCCCCGGTGATTTCGCGTTGGGCCCCAACCCGCGGTTTGGAAATGATTGCCGACTGGCGCTGCCTGCTGTTGGGCGTGGCCGTGTTCTTCTTGGCCCGCACCCAAGCTGCGCTGTACTTCATCAACAACCTGCGCGGTGATGCCGCGTTGGAGCAACGGATGCGCCGTGCCACCCTCACCAACGGTGTCATCTTCGCCGTGCTGTTCGTAGCCTTCGCCGTGGTGCTGCTTACCACCACCGGCAAGCAAGTGGATGCCACCGGCACCGTGGTCGACAAACCATACCTCTACTTCAACAACTTCATCACCATGTGGTGGTGGGCCATCGCCCTCATCCTCGGTGTGGTATTAGCTCTGACCGGCATCGCCGTTGGCGCATTCTCCTCGAGCCGTAGCGGCATCTGGTTGAGCGGCATCGGAGCAGCCTTGGTGGTCATCTCGCTGTTTGCCGTGGCCGGTTATAACAACACTTGCTACCTGCCCTCCAACTCCGACCCGCAAAGTTCGCTCACCATCGCCAACAGTTCCTCGAGCCTCTACACCCTTCGCACTATGGCCTACGTGAGCATCGGCGTGCCCTTCGTCATCGCCTACATCGCTTACGTTTGGCGCAAGATGAACTTCGGCGGCCTCTCCGCTAAAGAAGTCAGCGAAGATTCCCACCAATATTAATAATGTGATATGTCCGATACCTTTCGCACCATAGCCGCACCGGCCGAGGCCGTGTTCACCGAGAAGCGGTCGAAATTCTTGGCCTTCGCCTACCCGGTGACCACCGTGGAGCAGGCCAAAGAGCGCGTGGCCGAACTGTCGAAGAAGTACTTCGACGCGCGCCACGTGTGCTGGGCCTACATGCTCGGTCCCGACCGCAAGGACTTCCGCGCCAACGACAACGGCGAGCCATCCGGCACCGCCGGCAAGCCCATTCTCGGCCAAATCAACTCGTTGGAGCTGACCGATGTGGTAATCGGTGTGGTAAGGTATTTCGGCGGCATCAAACTCGGCACTTCGGGGCTAATCGTGGCCTACCGTCAGGCGGCTCGATTAGCCCTCGAGGCGGCCGAAATCATCGAGTGCCACCAGTGTGCCGAAGTCAACTTCGCCTTCCCGTATATGGGCTTGAACGAGGTGATGAAAGTGGCGCGCATGCCCGGCGTGGAGATTGTCACCCAAGTGTTCGACTGCGCCTGCTCCATGATTCTGCGCGTAGAGCTCGACCACCTCGACAACGTGCGCAACCGTCTCTCCGACATCGATGGCCTCACATTCAATGATTAACTTTTAATCCATTATAATGACTTACCTAACAAAACAAATTGCAATGAGCGCATCAGCATTGATGATGGCCGCGTCGGCCGTTGCCGCCGACAGCGATGCCCCGCTGATTGAGCGCCCCGACTACCAAAACCCTTCGGGCATTTTCACCATCGAAACTCTTGAACAACTCGGCCGCGTGAGCGAGCCGGTGGTGTCGCCCGACGGCCGCAAAGTGCTCTACGGCATCACCTGGGAGAGCATCGAACAAAACAAGGGCAACCGCGAGCTCTGGGTGATGAACCTCGACGGCAGCGAGCAAACCCGCCTCACCACCACGCCCAAGAGTGAGAACTCCGCAGTGTGGATCGACGGCGGCCGTCGCATCGCATTCCTCTATCCCGACGCCGACGGCAAGCCCCAAGTATGGGTGATGAACCCCGACGGCTCCGAGCGCCGACAAATCTCCACCCTCAAAGGTGGCGTCAGCGGCTTCCTCTTCTCGCCCGACCAAGCCAACGTGCTGTTGATTGGCACCGTGCCCGTCGACAACAAAGACTCCGAGCTCTTCGACGGCATCCCCCAAGCCACCGGCCGCGTCATTACCGACGTGATGTACAAGCACTGGGACGAGTGGGTCGTTGACATTCCCCACCCCTTCATCGCTCCCTTCGACGGCAACGTCATCGGCCAAGCCATCGACATCATGGAAGGCGAACCTTACGAAGCACCCATGAAGCCCTTCGGTGGTGTGGAATCATTCGCATGGTCGAAAGATGGCACAACCCTCGTGTACGTTTCGCGCAAGAAAACCGGCCTCGAATATGCCGAATCAACCAACAGCGACCTCTACGCCTACAACCTCAACACCGGCCAAACCATCAACCTCACCGAAGGCATGATGGGCTACGACACCTGTCCCGCTTTCTCGCCCGACGGCAACACCCTCGCTTGGCTCAGCATGGAACACGACGGCTGCGAAAGCGACAAGAACCGACTGTTCATAATGGACATGACCACCGGCGAGCGCACCGACCTCACCGTCGACTGGGACTACACCATCGAACAATTCCTCTGGAATCCCAACGGCAAGAGCATCTGGTTCAACGCCTACCACCAAGGCGGCGCACCCATCTTCTCCATCGATGTTAAGACTCGCAAAGTCACCACCTGGGCCGACGGCATCTGCGACTTCACCTCGCTGAGCTGCGCCGACGACAAAACCGTCATCACCATGCGCCACAGCATGCTCCGCCCCAACGAAATCGTGAAAGTGGTAGCCAAAGGTCGCGACAAGTTTGAAGTCACCGACCTCACCGACGTCAACGGTTTCATCTTCTCTCAACTCACC
>JBJEKG010000304.1:0-6572 GCA_051878535.1 Muribaculaceae bacterium | reverse complement strand
CGGATGATTGAATCGCGCACCCAGAACACGAATTGTTTATACTTGCCGTTCGTTACTTCGGTTTCGTCCATCCAGAAAGCGTCGACGGAGATGCCGCGAGCATCCGCGCGGAGATTCCACAGAGAATCGTCCTTGGCTACGCCCACGTGCATCGAGCCGCGGTCGATCAGCACCATGCCGTAGGGTGTGGGCTCGGTCCATGAGCTGCCGCCTACGCCGGTCACTTCGCCCCCGGCCGAGGATTGCGAGCCCGACATACAGGAACTTACGGCTCCGGCCAAGGCTACGCTTACGCTTATCAGAATGGTTTTGGTGGTTGTCTTCATTGTTTATGGTGACAGGTGATTGTTTACATTATGCGGATGCTGCGGTGGCGATTCTTGTTCTTCTCACCGAGGTTAAGTTTGAGCCGGTAACCAATCACAAACTCATGGCTGCCGGAGGAGGCGCTGTGGATGGCGCCGGTGGAGTATTCGTAGCTGTAACCCAAATAAAAGTTCTTGAGTTCGGCGGCCACGGTGGCGATTACGGCATCGTCCCAGCGGTAACCCAAGCCGAAACTGAGGAACTTGTTATATCGAGCGCGAGCGGTCAGTTCGCCGGTGTAGAAAGTGAAGTCGGTCTTCACCAACAACGCCGGTAGTATTTCAAATAACGTATTTTTTATCGGAATATTGCATTCGCCTATCAAATAGAGCGTTCTATCGGCCTTAAACTCATAGATTTGCTCGGAAGCGGAGCCGGCCGTACCGCTGTTTTCGCCGCCCATTTTGATGGTTGGACCGGTGATGTGAGTCATCGACACACCCACACCCCAGCGCGGGCGCTGATACCACAAGCCGGCGGCGATGTCCAGCGCGTTGCCGTTGATGTCGCTGGTGGGGATGGCATCGTCGTTGCCTTGGTGGAAGTCGTCGCCATCGGGAAGGAACACTTCCGAACCTTTAAACTTTTGGTTGAACAGACCAAATTGCACACCGGCGGTAAATTCGCCGCCAAATTTGCGCTTTTTAAACGCGAGTTGGGCGGCAGCGTTTATCGAACTGAACAAGCCGATGGTTTCTTGGCGCAGCACCACGCCGGTGCCGAAGCGTTGGCCCAAGAATTTGAACGGCATGTCGGCTGTGGCCACGAACGACTGCGGTGCGCCGTCAATGCCCACCCACTGCAAGCGGCCGCCGCCGTTGATATTGATATAGTCGTCCAAGCCCACCGCGGCCGGGTTGTACTGCGACTTCACGCGGTAGAATTGTCCCATCTGCGAGTCGGTCTGCGCCGTGGCGGCGAGCGCCATCACCGCAGCTATCAGAGTCAATATCAGCGACTTATATTTGTTCATAGTTACTCAAAATAAAAGGTGAGCACCACCATCTTCGAGGTGGCTTTCGACAGCGATTGGGTGATGGCGAAGCGTGTGGGGTCGTCGGCCAAGTCGGGTCGGTCGGAGGTGAGCACGTTGCTCAACCCGAGGCAGAATTTCAACTCCGGAATCAGCTTGAAATAAGGCAGATAGAAGTCGCACCCGAAGCCGATGCTCACAAAGAAATCGCTCGACGATGTCTTGATGAAATCGGTGCGCTTCTTGCTCACATCGAACGACGGCATGATTCCGCCCACGATGTACGGTCGCGCGTTGCGCACGCGCTGGCCGGCGTACTTGATGTCGACGGGCAGCACCACGTATGACGTCTTCAGGTTCTGCCGCTCCTGCGTGCCGTTGTTCCAGTCGCGGAAAGTGAGGTCGCGACTGCCGAAGTACATACCCGGGGTGAAGCGCAGTGAGAAGTAGGTATTGAGGCGGAATTCCAACACGCCGTTCACCGAAAACCCCGGCTGATAATTAGCCTGGTCGGCGCGCCATTGGCATCCATCCTCGGTGATGAACCCATTGTGAGTGAAACGCAAATCATCCACGTGAAACCCGAAACCGAAGCCCAAGTGCCACGGTCGCAAGTCGGCATACGGCTTATTCTCCAGCTTATCATTAAGCCGGCGCGCCGACGCAGGCATCGCTCCCAAAAGCGACACCAACACGCACAATACTATCATCACTTTACGTTTCATCACTAAAATAACGGCCTCACCCCCAAAATATTGTATCACCCCACCTGTGTGTGGCAATTTCCCTTCCCCGCTCATCCCTATCCACCACCGGTAGCCTCGTGGCTTGCCGCGGGGACCGGGCGGGTCGCAGTCAGGCTCCACTTGGCTTGTGAACGCCGTGGATCGTCCTACATGCTAAACCACATCATCTTCACCATCTTCACCATTATCTTATCAAAAATGAACAAGATAATCACTAACCCACTACCTGACAACTAGTTATCTTGTCCATCATCTTCTTCATCATCTTGTTCACCATCTTGTCCATTATCTTATTCATCCTAAATAATAAATTATGCTAATACTTTGATTGTCAGCGCATTATCTTATACATTATCTTGTTCATTCCGCAAAGAAATTAGAGGCCATTATATAGTCTTATATCGTTGATTCTTACTTGTAGGCTTATTTGGAATTGTCATTTCTAATTGCACACCAATCATCGGCCTTATGAATCTTCTTTTTAAAATTGGCACTTTTATACCTACAAATGCAGCTATTTCATGCGAAGTGCGAGGTGATTTACAAAACTCAATTATTAGCTTCTTAATCTTAACTTCCTCAAGTTCAGCATCATTATATACTCCGGGAATCGGTTCATAAACGCGAACTCTGAATGCTGTAATTGCGCTCACATCAAACACAGCCTCCGGATTGCCATTCTGTTGCAGCATCTCGCGCACACGTTGGATGCCGCGATTGAACTTATTCACATATTTGAGATGCTTCATACATTCCGCCACAATCGGATTCCTATAGTCATTAACCATAGGGAAAATTTTCTTTAGTAAAGCATCGTCAACCTTTAGCCCACTAATACGGCCATTATCTTCAGCTCCAATAATTAAATAACCGGACTTGCGAGAATTGGGCATATCGTTAGCAAACGCACAAATCGCTTCACAGAATTTGTCCATGTTGCCGGTGCTTACAGTGCGTTCTACCCTTGAAGTTTCTGTGCTTTCAAGCAGGCTAACTAATTCTTCTTTGCTTATCATTACTAAATATATGGTTGCGAAGTTACAATAATTCTTCCAAATTTAAAAAAGATTCCATCGTTTTCGGCGGGATGTGAGTGTGGCTTAGCTGGAGAAGGTGACGCTCACCGGTCGCTGCACACCGTAAACAATCAGCACTAAGGCGGCGTAGAGGATGGTCATCCACACTATGTAGAGGATGATGGTGATGAAGACAAAGAGGATTAGCCGCCGGATGTTGGCGCGCCAACTCCCGCAGGGGAACAAGTCCCACAGCATCTTGCCGAAGATGAATGCATAATAATACTGGATTATGTCGGCCACGTCGAAGTCGAATAGCATCAACAACAGCAAGTACACCGTGTAGCCCAAGATGATGACCGAAGCGATGTAGATGGCGAAGATGGTGTACTCGGCCAAGTTGAACCGCGAGGCACCATACTTGCCGTAGACCATCCGCAGAGCCAACATACCGGGCGGCAACAACAACGAGGTTGCCACAATGGTGTTCTCCGACACGAATTGAATGAACCATCGCAGGCCGCCGGTGGCGTTCTCCGCCAAGCTGGCAGTCAAGGATGTATCCACAAGCAGTCCCCACGAATCGCCGATTCCCTTGACGATGGCCACGATGAAGGCCATAATCACCAGCATTGTGGCGGGCGGCGTGTAGCAAATGCGGTAACCCATCAAATAGCGCATAATCACGCGCCCGGGTCGCCACAAAAGCTGCCCGAGCGTGAAGAAGAATTTACCGTTGACACGGAAGAAGCCGGCGAGGATGGCGCGCCACAGCGTGCGCATCTCCAAACGCGCCGTCGAGGTGGGCTGCCCGCACTCGGGGCAGAACTTACCCGAGCACGCGCACCCGCAGTTGAGGCATTTTACTTCGTTTTTATCGGATGAGCATGACGTCGCCATAGCAGCCGAATTGGTAGCCTTCTTTGACGGCCTCTTTGTAAGCTTTCATCACTAAATCATACCCGCCGAAAGCGGCCACCATCATCAGCATGGTGGAGTACGGCTGGTGGAAGTCGGTGAGCAACGAGGTGCACACTGAAAAATCGTAGGGCGGGAAGATGAACTTGTTGGTCCAACCGCTGTAGAGCTTCATGTGGCCGCCCATCGAGGTGGCGGATTCCACGCCGCGGAGCACGGATGTACCAACTGCAAGCACTTGTTTTTCAGCGTCTTTTGCCTTGTTTACAGTGGCGATAAGTGCTTCGTTGGCATCCATTTGTTCGGAATCCATACGGTGCTTGGTAAGATCTTCGACATCGATTTCGCGGAAGGTGCCCAAGCCGCTGTGCACGGTGATGAACGCCTGCTGCACGCCGCGGATTTCAAGGCGTTTGAGCAGTTCGCGCGAGAAGTGCAACCCTGCGCCGGGAGCCACCACTGCGCCTTCGCGGGTGGCGTAAAGGGTTTGATATGCTTCCACGTCCTCGGGCTTCGGCTCGCGGTGGATGTAGCCGGGCAGCGGGGTGTTGCCCAAGGCAAACAGGTCGGCCTTGAAGCGGTCGTGGTCGCCATCATAGAGGAAGCGCAAGGTGCGGCCGCGCGATGTGGTGTTGTCGATTACCTCGGCCACAAGCGACTGGTCGTCGCCGAAGTACAGCTTATTGCCGATGCGGATTTTGCGCGCCGGCTCCACCAATACGTCCCACAGCTTGTTGTCGGCATTGAGCTCGCGCAACAAGAACACTTCGATGCGCCCGCCGGTCTTCTCCTTGTTGCCGTAGAGCAACGCGGGCAACACGCGAGTATCGTTGAGAATCATCACGTCACCATCGTCGTAGTAGCCTAAGATATCGGTGAATTTATGGTGTTCAATCGTGCCGGTTTTGCGGTCCAACACCATCATGCGGCATTGGTCGCGCTCCACAGGCGGCTCTTGTGCGATTTGCGATTCAGGAAGTTGAAATTTAAATTGCGAAAGTTTCATTTTTCCAAATATTTATGATGCGACCGCTGCGGTCGGTTCTTTTATTCTATCAATTTGTTCTTGAGGATAATCCTCGGGGAATTCTAAGGGAGCGGATTTGATGATTTCGACGGCTTGTTCGATGCTGAGGCAGTCGCCGAGGCCAACTGCGCCCACGCGGGTGCGGCGCAGGTCGGTGAGGTGCGCCCCGCTGCCGAGCGCTTGGCCGATGTCGCGAGCTAACGCTCTGATATACGTGCCTTTACTGCACACCACACGCACTTTCATCGCGGTGGGAGTGAACTCGAGCAGTTCCAACTCGTCAATTACCAAGGTCTTGGCCTTGAGCGGCACATCTTGACCTTTGCGAGCGAGGTCGTAGGCGCGTTGGCCCTCGATTTTGCAGGCGGAAAATGCCGGCGGCACTTGCTCGATGGCGCCGCGGAACTGCGCTAACGTCTCCTCGGCCAACTCGCGGGTGATATGCTCGGTGGGATAGTGAGCGTCGATGGCGGTTTCGAGGTCGAACGAAGGAGTAGTCGCGCCCAAAGCGATGTCGGCCACGTACTCTTTTACGCCGCTTTGCAGCTCTTCGATGCGCTTGGTGGCGCGTCCGGTGCACACAATCATCACACCCGACGCCAACGGGTCGAGCGTGCCGGCATGGCCCACCTTGAACTTCTTCACGCGCAGTCGGCGCAAGATAGCTCCGCGCAGCCGCTTCACCGCGTCGAACGACGTCCAGCCCTTGGGCTTGTCCACACAGATTACTTCGCCTTCAACCAAATTCATCAGCGCATGATTAAGCAGATTAAACCTACGGCCAAGCAGTATACTGCAAACCATATCAGCTTGCCTTTCTTCACGATGGATAGCATCCATTTGCATGCGGCGCAGCCCACCACAAACGCGGTGATGAAGCCCACGGCTAAGGGCAACAGCCCCACGGCAGCTTCCTGCGTTTCGCCGCTCAACATATCCTTGATATCCAGCAAGGCCTCGCCCAAAATGGGGATGATGACCATCAGGAAGGAGAACTGTGCCACGCGGTCGGCGCGGTTGCCCAAAATCAACCCGGTGGCGATGGTGGAGCCCGAACGCGACAAGCCCGGCAACACGGCCACGGCCTGTGCCACACCTATCACGATGGCGTCCAAGTAACTCACTTCGCGCCCTTCGCTCGGCTTGCGCACGCGCGTGCCGAAATAATATGAGAAGGCCAACAGCGCAGCGGTGGCCAGCAAGCACCAGCCCACCACGTTCAGCCCTTGGCCAAAGAAGGCTTCCACTTGGTCTTTGAACAGCACGCCGACGATGCCCACCGGAATGCACGATACCAAAATTTTCAGCACCATCGAGGTGTTTTCATCCTTCTTCAAGGTGAAAAACGAGGTGCACAAAGGGGTAAACTCGCGCCACAGTATCACAATGGTACTCAGCACGGTAGCCACATGCAAGGTCACGTCGAATTGCAACGACTCAGCTCCGCCAAGGTCAACACCTAACAACTGACGCGCAATTTCCAAGTGGCCCGACGAACTGATTGGCAAATACTCGGCCAAGCCTTG
>JBJEKG010000303.1:0-6632 GCA_051878535.1 Muribaculaceae bacterium | reverse complement strand
AGCTCCCCAAACAAGTGCTCGTCGAGGTAGAAGTCCTCGCCGCCCGCTAAGCCACCGGCAACCGATAGCGCATCATTGATTATCTGTACCGACATAAAGTGCAGATAATCAATAATGTATCAGTAGGGACGCGGCCTGCCGCGTCCGCGCCAACAAATCATAAATGCTTGCCCCCAAATGTTTATCCGTAGGGACGCGGCCTGCCGCGTCCGCGCCAATCGTAAAATCAAATATAATAAATATTCAAATTATGAGTGATCGACACGCACTACGACCTCAATGGACTGACAATAATGATGGATTGTACCATATCACGATATGTGTCGCCAATAAAAGTCATTTGTTTGGTGAAATAAGAGATGGTCAAATGATTTTGTCTCCTGCCGGAGTAATCGTAAACGAATGTATCAAGCAGATAGAATTGCATCATCCGTATGCTGAGGTGTGGAATTACGTTGTTATGCCATCTCATGTGCATCTATTGCTCAATATAGAATCAGATGGTAATTCAAAAGAGTCCACTAATACAGGTTGCTTGCGTGGTTCGATGCATGGAGAACAAGTACTGCACTACCATCATAATTCAAAATTAGCAGTGACAGTGGGCTCTTTCAAATCTGCCTGTTCCAGAGAAATACATCGAGCATTTCCGGAAATAAAGACAGTATGGCAATCGCGCTTTTATGATGAGGAAATCCGCAATGCGCCTGCATATCGAAATGTGATGGCCTACATCGATTCAAATATAGAAAACTGGGCTTTAGATCCATACGAGTAGCTAATCGTATGACTATCAGGTGATTTGCTGTGCTCATGCGGACGCGGCAGGCCGCGTCCCTACGGCTAACTGTGCGGGCGTCAGGCGATTTGCTGTGCTCATGCGGACGCGGCAGGCCGCGTCCCTACGGCTAACTGTGTGGGCGTCAGGTGATTTGCCGCTTGCGCGGACGCGGCAGGCCGCGTCCCTACGGCTAACTGTGTGGGTATCAGTAGAATATAGTGCCGGCCGGGGGGATTACTCGCTGGCGCCGCCGGTGCCTTTTTTGCGGCGGTAGAAGCGGCGCTTGTTGGCGGGGTGGCGGGGTTTGTTGTCCTGCGGAGCGGATTTTTTGCCGCGGGAGTTGCGGCCATCGTAGGAGGGTGTTTTGCCGTAGTCGGCGGGGACAGGGTCTTTGCGCACTTCGTAGCCGAGGAATTGTTCAATGAAGCGGAAGCGGCGGATGTCGCGTTCGCTGACCATGGTGACGGCTTTGCCGCCGGCGCCGGCGCGGGCTGTGCGGCCGATGCGGTGAACGTAGTCCTCGGGTTCGTGTGACACGTCATAGTTGACCACCATGGTGATGTCGTCGATGTCGATGCCGCGCGACACGATGTCGGTGGCCACCAAGATGTCGATGCGGCCGGCGCGGAAGTCGCTCATGACAGTTTCGCGCTGGGCTTGGTCGAGGTCGGAGTGCATTTCGCCCACTGACCATCCGGCGCGTTTGAGTTCGCGTGTGAGCTCTTTCACCTTGAGTTTGGATGCGGCAAACACTATTACGCGTTCGCAGTAGGCAGTCTTGAACAGGCGCTTGAGCAGCGGCGTCTTCTGGTTCTCATAGCACACGATGGCGCTTTGGTCGATTTTCTCGGTCGGACGCGACACGGCCAACTTCACCTCCACCGGGTTGTTGAGGATAGAGTTGGCCAACTTCTGAATTTTGGTGGGCATGGTGGCCGAGAACATGAGCGTTTGGCGCTCTTTGGGCAGCTTGGAGGCGATTTGGGCGATGTCGTCGTAGAAGCCCATGTCGAGCATGCGGTCGGCTTCGTCGAGGATGAAGTGCTCCACACCGCTGAGGTCGACGTAGCCCATCTTCATGTGGGCGAGCAGGCGGCCGGGGGTGGCGATGAGGATGTCGGCGCCCGACTTGATGGCCTGTTGCTGGCGGGCGAACTCTTTGCCATCGTTGCCGCCGTGGATGGCTATGGACGAAATCGACAGGTAGTAGGAGAAGCCTTGCAATTGGCGGTCGATTTGCTGCGCTAATTCGTGGGTGGGCACCATCACCACACAGCGCACCTTGCCTTGCGAGGCCGAGTGCGAGAGCAGGTCGATGGTGGGCAGCAGGTAGGCGGCGGTCTTGCCGGTGCCGGTTTGCGCCACGCCCATCAAATCGTGGCCATCGAGCACCACGGGGATGGCTTGCTCCTGGATGGGTGTACAGGTTTCGAAGTGCATCGCGTCGAGGGCGTCGAGGATGTCGTCGGAGAGGTCGAGTTCGTCGAAGTACATATAATAAAGGTGAGAGGTTAATCTAAATCGTCAAAATCAAAGTCCCAACCGTCGTCGGAGGCGTAGGAATCGGTGAACCGTTGGAGTTCGCGGCCTTCGCGCTTGGTGGGGCGGCCGAGGCCTTTGCGGCGGTCGATGAAGCCGGAGATTTTCACCACTTCGAGCAGGTCGTATTGGTCTTGCGGGGTGATGTTGTCGAGGTATTCGGGCACGAGTTTTGCGCCGAGGCGGTTTTCGCACACGGCTTTGATGAGGAAAGAGTATGTGACCGGCGGCTTGCGCACGTGCACGGTGTCGCCGGGCTTCACGGTGCGGGCGGCCTTCACCGGGTTGGAGTCGTTGTTGACCGTCACGCGGCCTTTGCGGCAGGCTTCGGTGGCGAGGGTGCGAGTTTTGTAGATGCGCATGGCCCATAGCCACTTGTCGATTCTAACTTCCTGTGCCATAATGGTTTACTTGTTGTTAAACTTGCACATTGCACTCTGAGCGCCGGCCAACACGAATTCGCACATAGCCTCGACGGCCACCTTGAGCCGCTCGGGTAGTTCCTTCTCTTGGTCGGCGGTGAAATTGCCCAACACGTAGTCGATTTGGCAACCGCGAGCGAAGTCGTTGCCCACGCCGAAGCGTAAGCGTGCATACGCTTGAGTACCAAGCATTTGCGCAATGTTTTTCAGCCCGTTGTGACCGGCATCGCTGCCCGAAGTCTTCATGCGGATGGCACCGAAGGGTAGGGCGATGTCATCCACCAAGATGAGGATGTTCTCCAATGCGATGTTCTCTTTCTGCTGCCAATATCGCACGGCGTTGCCGCTGAGATTCATGTACGTGGAGGGTTTCAACAGCACCAACTGCTTGTTTTTCAGTCGGCAGTGAGCCACGTCGCCGTAGCGTTCGGTTGAGAAAGAAATATTGGACGCCTCAGCGTAGGCGTCCAATATTCTAAAGCCAATGTTGTGCCTTGTGGCAGCGTATTCACTGCCAATGTTACCAAGGCCAACGATGAGGTATTTCATTCAGTAAGAATTACTTACCGGCAGCGGCAGCAGCGGCGGCACCGCGAGCGGCACGGGTCAGAGCCACCGAGCAAACTACGGCATTCTTAGCGTTGATGAGTTCGAGGTTGTCGAAGTGGAGGTCGCCTACTTGGAAAGCTTTGCCCAGGCCGAGGTTGTCGACGTTGATAACCAAACGTTCGGGAATATTGGTGTAGATAGCTTTCACGCGGAGTTTCTTCATGGAGAGGGCGAGCTTACCACCGGCTTTCACACCTTCGGCGTGGCCTTCGAGCTTCACGGGCACTTCAACCACAACGGGCTTAGCTTCAGTTACTTCCAGCAGGTCGATGTGAAGGATGGAGTCCTTTACGGGGTGGAATTGGAGGTCTTTGAGCACGGCCATGTGGGTTTCGCCGTTGAATTCGAGTTCGATAGCGTAGATGTCGGGGGTATAGACGAGCTTGCGCACAGCGTCGAGGGTGACAACGAGGTCGGTGGTGATCAAACCACGACCGTTGGAGATTTCAACCACTTTTTGACCGGGTTTGAGAGTGCCGGCGTAGGGGAGTTGTACTAATTCACCGCCGTTGAGCACAACGGGGATGAGACCTTGTTCGCGCAGAGCTTTGGTTGCTTTTTTACCGAGTTCGGTGCGGGGCTGCGCAGCGAGTTTGTAAGTTTTCATTGATTAAAAAAATAGATGTGTTACTCAAAATTAAGAATGCTTCCTAATTTCCCATCACACGGGATGCTTTGAAAGCGACTGCAAAGTTAGCAAAAATTCCGCGAACCGCCAAATAATTCCGTCTCAAAATCCAAAATTTGCGCAAAATTGGGCAAATTAGGCTAATTGGCCCAATAAGGCTAATTCGGCCAATTCATCGGCTGCGAACAATTTGCGGCCGCCGGTTGTTGTGTGTTTATGGAGATAACACCCGGAAATGTGATGCTGATAGCGGCGGTGCTGCTATTTTTCAGCGTATTGGTAGGCAAGGCGGGCAGCCGATTCGGCATGCCGGCGTTGCTTGTGTTCTTAGGAATAGGTATGGCGGCCGGCATCGATGGCTTCGGCTTGCAGTTCGACAACGCTGCTGCGGCGGAGTTCATCGGCATGGTGGCGCTGTGCATCATCCTCTTCTCCGGCGGCTTGGACACCGACTTCAAAAAGATTCGGCCGGTGCTCGGGCCGGGGTTGGTGTTGGCCACCTTGGGCGTGCTGCTCACCACCATCATCACCGGGGTGTTCATCCACGAAATGATGCGACTGATGGCGCCGGAGTACGCCTTCGGCTGGGCGGAATCGCTACTGTTGGCGGCGATTATGTCGTCGACGGATTCGGCCTCGGTGTTCTCCATCCTCAACTCTTCCGGCATCGGGCTGAAGCAACGGCTTAAGCCCACGTTGGAGTTGGAGAGCGGCTCCAACGACCCGATGGCATACCTGTTGGTGGTGCTGCTGATTTCGGTGATTGAAAGCGGCAGCGACATCACCGGAGGTCTGGTGCTCAACACGTTAGGCTCGTTGGCCGTGCAATTGGGCGTGGGTGTGGCTGCCGGTTGGGTCATCGGTTTGCTCTCGGTGAAAGCCATCAACAGCATCCGCAGCGACAATGATTTCATGTACCCCGTGTTGGTGATTTCGTGTTGCTTCTTCGCCTTCACCCTCACCGGCTTGGTGGGCGGCAACAGCTACTTGGCCGTGTACATCGCCGGCGTGGTGGTGGGCAACAAGCGCATTGTGCTCAAGCGCACCATTACCACCTTCTTCGGCGGCTTCACATGGCTGGTTCAGATAGCTATGTTCTTGACCTTAGGACTGTTAGTCAATCCCCACGAGCTGGTCGACATCGTGTGGCCCGGCTTGCTGTTGGGCGTGTTCATGATTGTGGTGGCGCGTCCGGCTGCCGTGTTGGCCTGCTTGATACCATTCAAGTGCTACACCCCGCGCGCCAAGGCCTACATCTGCTGGGTGGGCCTGCGCGGCGCCGTACCCATCATCTTCGCCACCTACGCGCTGATGTCGCCGGCGGTGGTTCACGCCAGGTTTATGTTCAACTTGGTGTTCTTCATCACCATCCTCTCGCTGCTGATTCAAGGCACCACGGTCAATTCCATGGCGCGGAAGTTGAATCTCACCGAGCCGCTCGACGAACCGCATTTCAACGTGGAACTGCCCGACGAGGTGGCCTCCGACACCCGCGAATACACCATCGAACCACAACACTTGGCCAAGGGCAACCTGCTGCGCGAAGCCATCTTGCCGCCCGACACCTTGGCCATCCTCCTTTACCGCGACAAGCGCTACATCGTGCCCAAAGGCGACACCGAGCTAACCCCCGGCGACGTCCTCCTCCTCGTCACCCGCAAATAACCTACACGCAGGCGGCGATGGCGATGATGGCGGTGGTGATGGCGAAGGCTATCAGCAGCAGGTCGTAGCTGGTGAGTGGTGCAGGAATGCGGATGGTTGGACGCAATGGTTCGCCGCTGAACCATTGCATGTGCGAGGCGCGGTTGGTGATGGCAAACAGTCCGAAGCCCACGATGGAGCCGATGATGGCGCCCACTATCAAGTCGCCGGCGAAGTGTACGCCGAGGTACAGTCGCGAGTAGGCATTGAGCGCGGCCCACAGGAATACCACCGCGCCGAACAGCCACCGCCGGCGCATAAGTGCCAAGAATGTGGCCAAGGCAAACGAGTTGGCGGCATGGCACGACGGAAAACCGTAGGGGCCGCCACGGTAGCCGTTCACCACGTGTATCACTTGCGACAGCGGTTCGTCGGGGTTGGCCGGACGCATCCGCTCGAACAGTGGTCGGATGATGGAGGCGCACAGCTGGTCGGTGATAGTAATGGTGAGCGCTATGGCCACCAAGAACAGCAGCGCGGCCTTCCAACTGTAGCGCTTATATAATATAATGAGAATCGTGGCATACATCGGCACCCATATCCACTTGTTGGAGAAGAGGAACATAAACTGGTCGAAGTAGGGGCTATGCAGGGCATTAACCGCCACGGTCAGTTGGGAATCGAGTGCGCTCAAGGAATCTATCATAGTTGGCTTAGTGTAGTGTAAATGGTTTGTAGATAGGCTTTTGCCTGCTGAAGGGACTGTGATGAATTGCCGCGCGATGCTTCCACGCGGTCGGCGTCAAGGTTATATATCACGGCGGTGGAATCCGTGGCGAAGCCCATGTACTCCGGCTCGGTGAAGAAGGCGAAGTGAGGTGCTTGCGCATCAAAGAGGTTCTTGCTGAAGGTAAATGCTTGATAATCAGCGCCCACCAATGCTAACAGCGAGGCCGCGATGTCGATTTGCGAGCCGTAGGTGGCGATGCGGTGCGGCGCGGTGCGCAAG